>NZ_JBEZWL010000033.1:0-60966 GCF_040648015.1 Streptomyces sp. NPDC029216
AGGCCCTGCCTTCATGCCCGGACACTCGCAACATCACCCGACCCAGAACCCTGTTCGAACCCAAACGCCCCCACGCTCGATAGAACAACGGGTTCTCAGCGTCCGCCGCCCGTCTGGGGCCGATGCCCGTGGCCGAGGACGATCAGGAGGGTCTCCGGACGCCCCTGGCGCCCCGGATCGCTACGCGCTGCCCAGATCTCGGCGTCCGCTGCCCGTTCGGGGCCGATGCCCGTAGCCGAGGACGATCAGGAGGGTCTCCAGACGGCCCTGGCGCCCCGGATCGCTACGCGCTGCCCAGATCTCGGCGTCCGCTGCCCGTCCGGGGCCGATGCCCGTCGCCGAGGACGATCAGGAGGGTCTCCAGACGGCCCTGGCGCCTCAGATCGCTACGCGCTGCCCAGATCTCGGCGTCCGCTGCCCGTGGCCGAGGACGATCAGGAGGGTCTCCGGACGCCCCTGGCGCCTCAGATCGCTACGCGCTGCTCTTTGCCCGGACGCCCCCCCGGCGGATCCCGCCAGCCCGCCCCCTGGGCCACATCGCCGCCGGTCAGCCCCGGTCAGCAACCGCCCAGGCGGCCGCGGCCACTACGCTCGCCGCTCCGACGACCGCCGGCCAGGCGCCCACCTTCTTGGCCAGCGGGTGCGCGCCCGCGAACCCCGCGAGGTAGAGCGCACCCAGCCCGGCCGCCGCCGGCACCCCGCCGCGGCGGTGCCATTCACGCCCGGCCACCACCCCGGCGGCGCCGAGCACGACCCCGCCCAGGGGTCGCTTCTTGGTCCAGCGAGCAACGGCGTAACCGCCGATCAGCCCGGCCGCCGCCACCGCGGAACTCGGTACCCGCGCCATGTCGAACTCCCTCGTCGTCTCGTAAAAGTCATGTCATGCGATTCGTGCGATTCATGCGCTAACCGCTCACGAGGCTAACGCGGACGCCTCGAAGCCCGGCGGACGCCCACCGCCCCGAGCGCGAGCACGGCCCCGCCCACCACGGCGTGGGGCACGGCCTCCCGCAGCGCGTGCGGCAGCAGCGCCACGACCCCGAGGACGAGGAGGAAGGCGAGCGCGCACTGCCCGGCCGCCCGCAGCAGTCTGTCCACGGGCTGCTCAACGCCCCGCGCCGCCCCGCGACACGCAAATACCGCGGTCGATTTGTCGCACACACGCCGGGTTCTCCCTACCACCCCCTTCGGGAACCCCAACCACGTATTTTCGGTCTTCCAGCCCAAAACCCCCACCGGAGCCGCACGTGATCTCCTATGGCCGCACCGTCCTGGACCTCGCCGACGAGCTGCTGGACACCTACACCGAGGTGTTCTCCGCCCCGCCCTGGAACGAAGACGCAGAAACCATTCGCCAGTTCGCGGCCCGCCTCCAGGCCGACGTCCGGCGCCCCGGATTCCGTACGGCCTTCACCCAGTCCCCCGCCGGCGTCGACGGCTTCGCCACCGCCTGGCTGACCCCGTCCCCCTTCCCCCGAGGCCGCGGATACCCCCAGGTCGCCGCCCAGCTGGGCCCGGACCGGGTGCGCGAGCTGCTGCTCGGGGCCCTGGAGATAGACGAACTGGCCGTACGGGCCCACGCGCGCGGCACCGGCACCGGCCGGGCCCTCCTCACCGAGATCACCGCCGACGCCCCGCAACACCGCGCCTGGCTCCTGACCTCCCGCCTGGCCCAGGACACGGTCGCCACCTACCGCCGGCTCGGCTGGCACGAGGTAGCGCCGCTCCCCGGCACCGAGACCAACGTGATCGTCTTCCTCTCCCCGGACCACCCCGGCCGCCCCCGGCCCACCCGATAGGGGCGGCTAGAAGCCATCCGGCCGGGCATACCGGGGCCATGAACACGCACAAGGACCCCGCCCCGCTGGCCCGCAAACAACTCAACCTCGCCACCCACCACCAACTCACCACCACCATCGGCATCCCCCGCACCACCATCACCTCCCGCACCCGCCCCGGCGGCCCCTGGCAACGCCTGCTGCCCCGCGTCTACCTCCTCCAGACGGGCCCGCCCGACCACCGCCAACGCGCCCTGGCCGCCGTCCTGTACGCCGCCGAACCCGCCGCGGACCCCCTCTCCGGTGACACCGCCGCCCTCACCGGCGGCGCCGCCCTGGCCCTCCTCGGCATCCGCGACGCCCCGCCGGCCCCGGCCGACGTCCTGATCCGCAGCCCCCGCCGGCTCACCCCCACCGCACGGGTCCGCCCCGTGACGACCTCCCGCTGGCCGGGCACCCTGACCGTCTCGGGCGTGCCCAGCGCCCGCCCGGTCCGCGCCGCCGCCGACTTCGCCGCCCGCTGCCCGACCCCCGACCGGGTCCGCTCCGTCCTGGCCCAGGTCGTCCAGTCCGGCTGGTGCCACCCGCACGACCTGCACGCCGAACTGCGCACCTCCCGCCTCCTGTCCCGCCCCGCGGTCCGCACCGCCGCCGGGGAACTCCTGGCCGGGGTCCGCTCGGTCGCCGAGGCCCAGGCCCGCGACGTCCTCACCGGCACCGACCTCCCGACCCCGCTGTGGAACGCCCGCCTCTACACCCCGGACGGCGCCTTTCTGGCCAGCCCGGACGCCTACTGGCCCGACGAGGGCGTGGCCCTGGAGATCGACTCGGCGGAGTACCACTACACCCGCGACGCCTGGCACGCCACCCTCCGCCGCCGCCTCCGCCTGGAATCCCACGGCGTCCTGGTGGTCAGCGCGACCCCGTCGATGATCCGGGACACCCCGACGGAGGTGCTCACCGCCCTCCGCACCCTCCTGACCCTCACCACCCCCCGCCCCACCCCACCCACCCTCACAGCCCGCGGCCACCAACAGCTGGCCCTGCCCATCTGACGGGGAGCGCAGGTCGTGACCGGTCCACAATGGAGTCGTGGAGAAACTCGCTACGACGGCCGCCGTGCGCGCGCGGATGAGCAGGCAGAAGAGCCGCGACACCTCCATGGAGGTGTCGTTGCGCAGGACGCTGCATGCCGCCGGGGTTCGCTACCGGATCCATCGCAAGCCGGTGAAGGGCGTACGCCGCGAGGCGGACATCGTCTTCGGCCCTGCGCGCGTGGCGGTCTTCGTGGACGGCTGTTTCTGGCACGGTTGCCCCCTTCATGCCACGTGGCCCAAGAACAACGCGGACTTCTGGCGGACGAAGATCGAGGGCAACCGGCGCCGCGATCTCGACACCGATGCCCGGTTCGCCGAGGCCGGCTGGCTGGTGCTGCGCGTCTGGGAGCACGAGAGCGTCGACGAGGCGGCGGCACGTGTGCTGGCGACCGTCGCCGCCCGTCGCGCCGAACGTGTTCCGAAGCGAGGGTCCAGCGGAGCGTCCCTCGATATTTGACATCATCTCCCATGTCAAATAAGCCCTGTTACAGTGATCGTGGAGAGCGGCGGTCGGGGCGAACAGCGGAGGACGACGCATGGAGCAGCGCGGCGAGGAGTTCGGCCCGTGGCTCGCACGACAGTTGGCGCGCATGGACATGTCGCAGTCGGATCTGGCGACGCGTCTGGGGCTCACCCGCGCCGCGGTCTCCGCTTGGGTGAACGGGCGCGCCGAGCCGCGCGAAGAGGCCAAGAACGCGTTGGCGGAGGTGTTCGGCACGAGCCCCGATCTGGTCGACAGCCGTACGACCGATGTGGCACCCGGTCGCCCCTTGCAGTGGCATCACCGCACCGCTCATGCTGACGGGGGGCGCGAGTACGGCAATGCGGCCGCGTTCGCCTTCGATGCCGACATGGCGGTGCTGGCCAGGGAAGCCACCCAGAACGCGCTCGACGAGCGTCTCGACAGCAACGGCCCGGTCAGGGTGCGGTACACCCTGCACGAGTTGACGGGCTCGCACCTGGCGTCGTTCCTGGACGCCATGCAGTGGGACGACCTGCGCCCGCACTATGAACAGGCGGCCTCGGCCGAGCAGAAGGTCTCGCGCAGTCTCAGGGCGGCGCTGGACGACCTGGTGTCGAAGGATTCCCTCCTCCTGCTGCGGGTGGACGACCACAACGCCACGGGGCTCACCGGACCCGAGTACCAGGACGGTCGCTTCGCCGCCGTCGTCCGGCGCCAGTTGGACAGCCACAAGCGAGCCGGTGGACGGGCGGGAGGGTCGTACGGGCTGGGCAAGGCCACTCTGTGGGCCGCCAGCCGGTTCGGTCTGGTCCTGATCAACTCCACTCTCTCCGAACCGCACGAGGGACGGACGGAACGGCGGGTCATCGGGCGTCTCGACCTGCCGTGGCATCAGGTCGCGGGCGAGGCCTTCGCCGGTCCGGCCTGGTTCGGTGAGCCGGACACGGACCCGGCGCACAAGGACGTGTCCCGGTCGTGGTGGGCCGACGAAGAGACGGTTCGCCGCCTGCACCTCGACCGGCAGGGAAACGAGCCCGGCACCTCGTTCCTCGTGGTCGGCGCCCACGACGCGTCGGGCGACGCCGAAGACCTCCGAGACCTCCACGACAAGCTCGTTCGTTCGCTGGCCGACGGCTTCTGGGCGGCGATGATCGGTGGGGTCGCGGCGGGACCTCTTCTGGAGGCGAGCGTTCGAACCCTCCGGGACGGGGAGGTGGTCGTAGGGGAGGAACGGGTCGACCCGCACCTTCGTCATCCCGCCCTGAGCCGTGCTCTCCAGGCCCACCTCGACGGCGACACGGTCGACAGCCTCACGTCCGAGGACCAGGTGGCCCGTGTGGAGGTGCCGCTGATCGTGACGCCTCTGAAGGGCCGGGGAAGGGCCGGGGGCAAGGGGCGGGAGCACCGGGCCGTGCTGCTGCTCACGCCCGCGGCCGACACGGACGAGCGGCACAGCCGCGTGGTGTCCATGCGGGGAAACCGGATGACCATCAGCGAGCACCGGCCCCGGGAACTGCCTCTGGGCACGATGCCCTTCCAGGCGGTGCTGCTCGCGGGGTTCGCGACCGACCGGAGCGGGGAGGACGTGGCGGAAGCCGAGGCCTTCCTGCGCGCGTCCGAGCCCCCGGAGCACGATCGTTGGGATCGGACGGAGGAGCTGACCTCCCTCTACGAACGCGGCGCGGTGGCCCGCCTCAAGGAGTTCCGCGGCGACGTGGACAAGGCCGTGCGCGCTCTCGTCGGGAGGCGGGAGACGAAGACCGGTGGTGGGCCGGCAGCGCTTCGGGAGTTGCTTCGATGGGATGCGCCGACGGGGACGCAGCGCCGAGTCCAGAGCTTCCCGGTCGTACGGGACGTCCGTGCGCGCGTCGGGGAATCCGGAGCCTGGCACGTCACCGTGGAGATCAGGCTGCCCGTCGCGGAGGACCCATGGCGCCTGACGCCCGTGGCCAAGTTCGACGTCCGATCCGGCGGGCGCCCGGTGGTCTCCTGGGCCGAGCTCGAACCGGACGAGAACTGCCGGGTGGAACGCGGTGACCTGGTCATTGAACCGGGGGTGCGCAGCGCGGTGTTCCGCGCGACGACCGACCCGGCCACGCATCCGGTGCGCAGCGCCTATGCCCGGCTCGTCGTGGAGGTCCAGAAGGCTCGCGGAGGTTCGGCATGACGGCTGTCTTTCCCTATCGGACGCTCTTCGGAGACGTCGAATCGAGGGTCGTGTCCGTCTCGGTGGACGGCCGTGAACTCCCCTACTCGATGATCTCGGCATCCGACCGTGCCGTGGCTCTGCACCAGTCGGGGCGGGGGCGGTGGGATCGGGCGCGACTGAAGGTCGCGGTCACCTTCCCGGAGGGGGAGGTCGAGGAGGGGCCGTGGTCGGACGTCGTGTTCCTGGCTGTGCTCTCCGAGAAGGCGACCAACGCCCGCTCTACCGCCGTGTTGTCCAAGGCTGCGGACGGAACCATGCAGGGAACGATCGAGCTCGATCGTTCCCTGTACTTCCGGCGGGCCACTCTGGGCGTCGTGGTGGTGGCGACGGTGGACGGGGTGCCCGGCCGATCCGTGGCGACCGCGACGCAGGACTGGTACGTCGACCTGCAGGCCTCGGCCCCCGTCCGGCAGCGTGAGATCGAGATCGTCGAAGTGGACTTCACGGACGAAGCCCACGGATGGCTCCGGCCGTACAAGGATTCCGCATGGATCGTCGAGACCACCGGTGACGTTCCGACGGTGTACCTGAACATCGCGGCCGTCGAAGGACTGACGGAGGCCCTGCACGGCACCGGCGGCAGTCCGGCCGAGCGGATGCTGCGTGATCTTGCGACGACTCAGATCGCCCAGGATGCCTGGACAGCCATGTTCCATGCGGCGATCAGCGACCTGGAGACGGACGAGGACGGTACCCCGCTCGTTCCGAAGGGCTGGCGGGAATCGGTGCTTCGGGCGATGCTGCCCGACGTGCTGCCGGGGCGCCAACCGACGGATGCCCTGTACGAGATCGCCGAGCGGCGCTCCAAGGGATACGGCTGGTCGGAGCTCCAGACCGGCGTGCAGTTCGCCGCAGGCCGGCGCAGTCGTGCGACGAGGAACCTCACGAACGCGGTGCGGGCTCTCCAGCACCTGGAAGGAAAGGGTGACGCGAGGTGAATCGTGCTGCGGTGGAGGAACTCCCCGCCACGCTCGGTCTGCTGTCGGACGCCTCGGTGGCCAAGTACCTGAGTCGAGCGGTGCAGACGGGTCAGGAGCGGCCGCCTCAGGTCGCACTCCGCAAGGCTTCCGAGGCACTGCGCGACCAGCACCGGTGGCGGACGGAGCCGGTCCGGGTCCTCGTGGAGGAGGCGATGCGTCGTTTCCGGGACGAACGGACCTCAGCCGACGGATGGTTCGCACCCCGGCTGCACTCCACTCTGCGCATGACGCGAGCCGAGGCGGCCGACAGTCGGGTGTGGAACTTCCTGGCCATGGTGGTCGCCCCCGACTACGTCGCGTGGCGGCATCACGGCTCCGACACGGAGGCCGGCCCGGGGGTCGCGACGGCCTCGCGCTTCTGCGGCGCTCACTACACCCAGGCGTTCTCCCGGCTCTGGTGGGCGGCGGAGCTCTTCCGGGACGGGGCTGATTACCGTCCTGTCGAGACGGCGTGTCGGTGGCAGGACGTGCTGCAGACCACGATGCGTCTCGACGTCATCGACCATCGGCCGACGGCGCAGGCGATCCTGAGCATTCTGGAACGACGTATCGAGGCCGGTGGATCCCGCCTCGCCGATCACGTGAACGCCCTCTCGGCCGCTGTGAACGCGGCGGGCAGCACGTTGGTGTACGAGGTACTGGCGCCCGATCGCGGTCCGGACACGGACGCGCTTCAGGATTGGATCGACGAGGCGGAGGACGCGGCGGCGGCGCCGTGGGACCGGCTCCCCGAAGGCCCGCAGGACGGTGCGGTGCGAGGCCCCGCCGTCGAGGCCCTGGTGCCGCTGTTCGAGAGGCTTCTCGCGGAGGCGCCCCTGCGGGACCGGTCGACGGGGAAGGCCGGTGTGCCGGCGCCACGATCGGCGGACGGGGTGATGCTGACGAAGCCGTCGGACCAGGCCTGATCGGCCGGCCGACGGAGTGTGTCAGGCGTGCTCGCTCAGGAAGCTGTGGATGGAGCGGGCCAGGGTCGTACCGAGCCCGACGGGCACGGCATTCCCGATCTGGCGAGCGATCTCGATCTTCGTCCCGTGCCAGTGGAACGTTTCGGGGAAGCCCTGGATGAGTGCGGCCTCGTAGTGGGTGATCGGACGGTCCTCCGTCGGGTGGAGGTAGCGTCCCTTTTCGGGCTTGTAGAACTCGGTGCGAATGGTCACCGAGGGCTTTCCCCTTCGCAGGCGTCCCATGACGTCGCCGGAACCCGAATTGTGATTGTCCCAGCTTGCGGTCGACAGATAGAACTCCTCGCCCTTGAGGCGGTTGTAGTTCTCGTCCGTGGAAAGTCGAATTTCGCCCGAGTGGTCGAGGCGGTAATAGATGCCGCGAAGGTCCTTGCGATTTCCGTTCGGTGGGATCGCCTTGTAACGGGCCCGCGAGAGATCCTCGGGACGCCGGCCGAAGTGCAGGTCCGTCGTGAGGTAGTGCCCGGGGACATCACCAGGGGATGGGGAAGTGGCCCGGGGTTCGGGCATGCGCTCCAGCAGGGGGCGTCGCGCGGAGGCTTCGAAGATGGCGTCGGTCGAGACCCAGCGCGGCAGCGCCGGCCCCCCGGACGTCGGGTCGAAAAGGGAACCCTGTGCCTCGTCGGGGTCGAACCCGTGCTTGTGGTGGGTCGGGTCGGGATGCCGCAGGGGCTCGGCGAAGTCCTTGTGGGTGCAGATGACGATGACACGCCGCCGCGCCTGCGGCACCCCGTAGTCGGCCGCGTTCATCACCGCGGGCACGACCGTGTAGTCGTGAAGGGGGTGGCCGGGGGTGGTCGAGGCCGAGACCAGTTCCGCGTACTGCGGTGACTTCAGGAAGCGGTCCACGTTCTCGATCACGAAGACCTTGGGATGGACCTTGGCGACCACCCGCACGTACTCCTGCCAGAGCTCGTTACGCGGGTCCGTCGGGTCCTCCTTGCCCAGACCCGAGAACCCCTGGCAAGGGGGACCACCCATGATCACGTCGACCTGACCCTTGAAAGGCGTGGGGTCGAAGTCTGTGATGTCCCCGGCATAGACGTGCGAGCCCCCGAAGTTCGCCGCGTACGTCGTCGCCGCCGCCCGGTCGAACTCGACGGCCGCGACCGGCGTGAAAGGACTGGCCCCCCCGTTCGGGGTGTAGCGCTGGAAGCCCGCAGAAAAGCCCCCGGCGCCGGCGAACAGGTCCATGACGCGGATCTGCTCGGGGCGAAACGACTGGGGCTGCTTTCTGGTCATGAGGGTCAAGTGTAGTCACCGCGCCACACTGGGAATCCACTCTTCCGTGCGTCCGTCAAGCCCGCAACGCCGCGGCGATCGCGGTGCCGAGGACCCGTCCGACGGGCGGAGGAGAGGCGTGTCCGACCTGCCGGTACATGGCGGTCTTGCGCCCCTCGATCCGCCAGTCCGAGGGGAAGCCCTGGAGACGGGCGGCCTGGGCCACTGTGAGCGGCATCATGCCGGGGCGGCCGAGGGAGGGGTCCCAGCGGAAGTCGGCGTCAGGAACGGAGTCCGCCACCGTGGCACCGTCCACACCCATGCGCGCCCAGGCCTTCTTGGTTCCCGTGGGGCCCAGGTCCGCCCCGCCACGCTCCCACGAACCGCCGACGAGGGTCGGAGCCGGCTCGTCGGCCTGAGCCGCCCACCGCTTCGCCCCTTCCCACCCACGAGCCGACATCGACTCCAACAACGCCTCGCCCACGGTTGCGTGGACCGGGGTCGTCGGGCTCGGCTGGACGAAGGCATCCAGGACGTCCCCCTTGAAGGCCACCAGAACGCCCTGGCGCCGCGTCTGCGGCACCCCGTGGTCGGCGGCGTTGAGCACGAACCACCGGTGTCGGTACCCGAGGTGCTCCAGCTCCTTCTCGACATAGGCGCGAATCGGCCCGTAGTCGGGCTTGGTCACGAGATCGGGAACGTTTTCCACCAGCAGGGCACGCGGCTGCACGCCATACAGGAGCAACATCGTCGCCCGGAGCAGTTCGAGCTCGGCCTCGCTGTCGCGCCGGGCCACGGCCGCGGTGGCCTTGACGCGGGGAAGCCCGGCGGACAGCAGATCGACGTCGTAGGTGTCGGTGTGCTCGGACGGGTCGAAGTCGAGCAGGTTCGTTTCGAGCACGTTCCAGGACGGGCGGTTCGCGCGCAGGGTCCGGCAGGCCACCTCGCGATTGTCCAGAAGGAGCACCGGATCGAATCCGGCCTGTTCCAGGCCCAGGGCGAGCCCGCCGGCACCCGAGCAGATGTCGACCGAGCGCAGTCGTTCCGTTTCCCGCGTGTTCATGCCGCCCCCCAGGCCTGCGGGAGATCAGCGGTTGTCGATCTCCGTGACGTCGATGATCGCACTCTGCTTCGAGGAGATGGTCGTGAAATGGACGACCTGTCCGTTCGCGCTGTGCGCGGATGCCGGGGCCACGAAGGTGAACGCCATAACGATCTTGTCCGGATCGATGCGTCGGTTCGCGTCGATCAGGCCCTGGTGCGCGGTCTGAATGATCGGATAGAGCACGAGAGCGCCGCGACGATCGGCGACCAGCCTCTCGGTCGCCGGGTCCCCGGAGTCCCCGAGGGCGCCCGCGATCCGGTGCGCGACACCGCGATGCTTCCTGTCGCTGATCGCACCGAAGAGTGGGCCGCGATCCGCGCGCCGGTCGCGCGAGAACCACGAGTACGCCCGCCCGGACGAGCCGAGGACCACGGTCTTGGCGTCCGCGGCCGAGGCGTGCTGAGGTGCGAGCACCACCCAGTCGTCCACCTTGCCGGCCGCGGTGATCTCCTCGATGTAGCGCAGGTGCGGAGGGAACTGTTCGGGAACCTCCCAGCGAAGCTTGGCGACGGTCTCCAGCAGTTCCGCCGCCGAGAGCGTTCCCCGCAGGGTGCGGAATCGGTGGGTGACCCCCTCGTCCCGGTAGTGGTAACCGTAGGTCTCCGCCTGGTGCCCCAGGCTTTCGAGGACGGGAAGCCACAGCCGGGTGTTGTGCCGGAGGTCCTCGGCCTTCTGCGGGTATGCGGTCGGCTCCTCCCAGCGGCCCGCGGACCGGACGAGTTCCAGCCGAGCGTTGTACATCTTGTTCGGACTGGTCGGTTTCAGCCACGGCAGGTGCTGGGAAACCAGGGGAGGAATCTCGGCAGGAGTGACCTGAGGGCGCCCGTCGACCATCACCGAATACCGGTGGAGCTCGGATCGGAATGCCTCTTCGTCGAGGCAGATCGCCTGGAAGGCGTCGTACAGATCGACCTCGGTGCGCCCCATCGTCTCCTTGCGGCCGAGGTAGAGGCGGACCAGGTCGCGATAGCCCTTGCGGAAACCGAACCAGCGGCCCATCTGCATGAGGGTGGAGGCGTTGCCCGCCCGGCGGCGGAAGAAGGACACCGTCAGCCCCTCGACCGTGAATCCACGGGCCAGCTTCTGCCCGCCGATGAGGATCTTCCAGATGGGACGCTTGTCGAAATCCGCCTCGCCGGTCTCCAGGTCCTGGTCGCCGTTGACGACGATGATCGGGCGGTCGTCGCCGCCGATCCGTACGCTCGCGGGGCCGACGTAGCGCATCAGCTCGTCGTACGAGCCGGGAACGGCATGGCCGTCGGAGCGAACGGCCGACACCGGGGCGACGTCGGTGTCGAACAGTTCACGCAGACGCGCGTGGCCGCGCGGCCCGGTGTAGCCGGCGTCGTGCCAGAGCCTCAGCACACGATCGTGCAGCTCACGATGGACTCCGGTGTGAACGGACTCGTGGATCAGCATCGTGTGGTGCTCGAACCGGCCGTCGCCGAGACCACCCACGTCCTCGCGGTACAGCTTCATCGCGGCGGTGAGCACGAACATGTCCATGGCCTGCTGGAGACAGGTGTCGTCCGCGTCGTCGTCCACGATGTCGCGGACGTGAGCCTTCTCGTTGGAGTTCGCGTATGTACGCTCCGACTCCTCCAGGTCCGAGTCCAGATCGTGGAAATCGCGGGCGCCCATGTATCCCTCAGGCCGGGGCAGCGAGATGAGGAAGTCCTTGGGGAAGATGTCCTCGGTGTCGCTGGGGTCCACGAAGACGTTCGCGAACGGCGTTGCCGTGTAGCCGACGTACTGCGCTCGGGGCAGCATGTTCAGGAGCTTGGAAATCTGCTCGTTGATCGCACTCCGCTGCTTGTCGGGCTTGGAGGTGTTGACCGACGCCTCGTCCGACTCGTCGTCGATGATCAGGACGGGGATTTCCGCGAGCGGGGTCTTGATCTTCCCGAGGTCCTTGACGAGCTTCGAAAGAACCGTCTTGTTCTTCTTGACCACCATCAGCCGGGCCGAGGAGCGGTGCAGGTTCTCCTGGTGGTAGAGCGGCAGCGCCGGTTCACGCTTTTCGAATTCCAGCGCGGTGATGCCCTGGAGCAGGCTCTTGTAGTCGTCGTTCCGGGTCGTCATGCGCACGATGTCGAACGCACCGAGCGCGGACGGAAGGCTGCCGAACGTCACGAACTTTCCGGATGTCCATGCCGGGTCGTCGGCGTAGTCCGATTCCGTCGCGTCCGCTCCTCGCAGGATGTTCTCGCGTCCGACGAGCTCCATGTCGAGGCGGCGCTGGGTCTGGGCGCGCAGCATGTTGAGGGTCCCGCCGAGGACGATCACCAGCCTGTAGCCGGCGTCGACGGCCTTGGCCATGACACCGGTGAAGTTCGCGGTCTTCCCGGACTGGACGTAACCCACGACCAGGCCCTTGGACTGGTAGACGGCCGGATCCGTGGGGTCCGCCAACCGCTCCACCACCTGGTCGGTCGCCACGTCCAGGGCGGCCACGGCGTCCTCGGGCCAACCCTTCTCGGTGAGGAGCGCTCGGTACGCGGGCCAGTAGTGGGGGCGGCTGAGCTGGGACTGGGGGGTGTACCAGGGCTTGTGCTCGGGGCTGATCACGACGGCGCCCGCGGCCTTCGACACGGGGATCAAGGTGTCGAGCAGTATGCGTGTGGCCGCCTCGAGTTTGAGCAGCCGATGGATGTCGTCTCGGCGCTCGTCGGTGCGTGGCTGGGTCGCGGTCCACGCCGGTTGTTCCGCGTAGTCCCATCGAGTGAGCTGTCTGCGCCAGAGCTCCACCAGCCGGTGTGTGGAGTGGGCATCCTTCAGGGCGCTCTGGAAGTCCGCCTCGTCGGCGCAGACCGCGGCTTCGGGCTCCATGTCCTCGGCCTGGTACTCGAGGGCCCGGGCCAGTCCCTTGGGCTTGCTGCCGTCGAGGTCGGACAGCACGGCACTGTGGAGCGCGAGACGCAGGGCTTCGATGTTCGTCACTGTTGGTCCTCGTCGTTCACGGAAGACGGAAATCGGTGAGGTCCACCGGTGAGCCGGGCTCGGTGCTCAAGTGGTCCACGTGTATGCGGTAGTCGACCGACGAGATGTGCTTCCGTACGGGGTCGGGAATCATCGACTCGGTCAGTCTGGGGAGCCGGTCGGCCGGGACGAGCAGCGGCGCGGTCCGCAGGCTCCAACGTTCGTCGTCCGGATCGCTCTCGCTCCATCCGGAGGAGGAGAGGGCGCTCTCCAGCCGGATCGATGCGATACGGCCCGCCGCACGGGTGTCACGGACGACGGAGGCCACCGATTCACCCAGAGAGCGTCCACCGAGTCCGCCGCGTGTCAGCTGAAGCGAGGCGAACCACAACGGGCGGCCCTCCGTTTCCGTGAGCTGGCGTATGCCGTGGATCGTGTGGCGGCGTTCCTCGGCGGTGGTGGTCTTCACCTCCAGGTCGGAGGTGGACAGCCCGAAGTCGTGCTGCTCGGCCTGGGGGCCGGTCCAGGCGTCGATCGCACCGGCCCACCCGTGGGTACGCGCCACCGCGCGGAGCACGGCCAGTTCACCGTGCAGACCGATACGCCCCTCCACGCCGAGACCTCGCGGGCGGTTGAGGAGCTCTCCCCAGGCGTGCACCGTTTCCTCGAAGGCGTCACCGAGATCGCGTTCGCCCGTGACGATGCGATCCGCGACGGCGATGAGGAGATCGTGGAAATCGCGCATCAAAGCCACGTGTGTGGTGTGGATGCGGGCCATGCGGGCGCCGTCGCGCCAGACCTGGTCGATGCCCACGGCGGGCAGCGAGGAGCGCGGAGGCTGCTGGTGCCGGTCGAGTTCGACTTGGAGTGAGATCGTCTGCCCACCGTCCCCGATCTCGTACCAGACCGCTCGGGGAGCGGTGGGCGGGGAGAGCCGATAGCTCGTGGCCTGCTTCTCCCCCAGATAGTGCTCGACCGTTGACCAGGGGAGTTCCGGGAGGCCTCTGTCAGTCATCTTCGCCCATGCGCTCGATCTCGGTCCGTGCGGCGGCGACCAGGATGGCCTGCCACAGCTGAAGATTGTCCTTCTCTCGACTGCCGCTGTACTCCTTCTCGAACACCTGATGGAGCAGCAGGTACATCAGGGATTTGATGGTCGGCGCGTCGTTCAGCCCGCCGCGCCGGCCGCCGAGAACGGCCGACCGGTAGTGCCGGTTGAGCGCGATGGTGCGATTCTCGCGGTCGACCTCGAAGAAGAGACCGTTGTCGAGTTCCTGCCAACGAATGGCGATGGGCTCCTCGCCGGGAATCAGTGGAAGCTCGTCCTCGATCGCCTCGCGCACCACCGGATCGAAGCCCTTGCCCGGCCCCACGACCGGCTTGCGAGTGGTGCCGGCCCGTTTGCGTGCCTCGCGGTAGACGGCCTCGGCGTCGCCGATGTAGTCGAGGAACCGTCGACCGTCGGTGTCCCTCGCCTCCTCCAAAGCGGCTGTGAACTCGGGGGAGACCTCGACGCCCTCCTTCTTCACAGTCAGCCGGAACACGTCGTTCCCGGCCGGGGGAAGATCGATGGCGACACGCGAAAGGGCCAGGTGTTGATCGGGCTGACGGAAATTGTTCCAGCCGCCCGCCTGTACGAGACGGTCGTGGCGGTAGAAGTAGAAGCCCTGGCGATCGAGCACCGAACCCACGGCCTTGTACCCGTCCAGGGTCGATTTGGCCGGCCACACGTGTGCGTCGAGGGACACCGGATCCATCGAGGCGAGGTGTGCGGTGAAACGCCGTGGGTAGTCGGCGTGTCCCGGCACCGGATAGCCGAACGGGTCCAGGGGCTCGACACCGAAGTTCATGTACTCGGTGCCGGTGTTGACGTCCTCGACGGCGATCGTGATGTTGAAGTCGTCACGGGCGAGGAAACGGTGCAGGTACAGCCCGAGCTGGAGGCCGAGCCGGTTGATGGTGCGGTGCAGGTAGCGATCCGTCTGCCCGCCACCCCCGGAGCGGGGGAAGTTCTTCACGCCGTCCCAGCGGATGACGGTGCCCTGCCAGGTGATCGGCCGTTGTGCATACCGGTCCATCAGGGTCTGTGCATAGTCCGGCGTGACGATGTCGCACTGGAAGCCGTGTACGGCACGCTCCATGAGCCAGCGACGTCCGACCGCCCGCGTCCGACGCGTCTTGGTCACGACAGTGACGGCGGAGGCATGGCTCAAGGAGGCCGACTTCAGCCCTGTGCCGAACATCCCGAGCGCCCGGGCGTCGTAGTCGCGCCGACCTCCGACGGTCATGGCGACGTCCAGCTCCTCCTCGTTCATGCCCTTGCCGTCGTCGATCACGAGGAGGCTCACGAGTCGGTCTTCGTCGCGCAGGAAATGGATCACGACGTCCCGGGCGCCGGCGTCTATGGAATTGTCGACGAGATCGGCGATGGCCACCTCGAACCCGTATCCCTGGCTGCTGAGCGCCTCCATGTACCGGGCATCGGGCGGAAGATGCTTGCTGCCTGCGGTGGGAACCTCGAACTGCCAGTCGTCGGTCATTGCCTGCCTCGAAGATTGTCGAATCGGGCACGAGCCTAATCCGCGTGGCGGGCAAAGGCGGGTTCGGGTGACCTGAGCGTTACAAGGGGAGATGAAGTGCCCCAGGGGTCAGGAGACGGCGCTCCCGTGGCACTCCGCGTACGGCTTGCCCGACGTGCACCAGCAGGGGGCGGTGGGGGTGGGGGGCCAGGGGGTGGCTTTGCCTCGGGCGGCCAGGGTGGTGGCGTATTCCGCCAGGAGGGACGGGGAGGCCGGGGAGGATTTCTCCGAGGCGGCGAAGGCCTCGTACGAGGGGACGCTGCCCGTGACGATGCCGAGGTTCGTGGTGCCCGAGGCGGCCAGGGTGCGGAGGGAGGATTCGACCTTCGCCAGGTGGGCCTCGTGGGAGGGGTACTCCGACGCGAGGGTGGGGTAGCTGGTGAGGAGCTCGGCCAGTTCGCGGGCGGGCCAGTGGAGGAGGGCCACCGGGAAGGGGCGCGAGAGGGCGGCGCGGCGGTCGCCGAGTTCGGCGCGCAGGCGGGCGATCTCGGCGCGGAGTTCCGCCGGGTCGTTGGAGCCCAGGGCCCAGATGCGCTTCGGGTCGTGGAGCTCGTCCAGCGGGATCGGGCCGATGTGGCGGGTGTCGGCGACCATGTCCCAGTCGTCGTGGGGGAGGGCGAGGAGCCGGCGGACGCGGTGGCGGCCCGTCAGGAGTGCCGTGGTGGCCTGGGTGAGGGGGGTGTCCTCCGAGGTGAGGAGGGCGGCGGCCTCCGTGAAGCACTCGTGTGAGGCTTCCAGCTCGTCGTGGGATTCGAGGGCCTCCGCGATGACCTCCCAGGGGGCCGGGTCCGCGGGGGCGGCGGCGCGGATGCCGGAGATCAGGGCGCGGGCCTCGGCCTCGTGGCCGTACTCCCACAGGTTCGCGGCCTGGCGGGCCTTGATCAGGTGGGGGTTGGCGGGGGAGGAGGAGAGGAGGCGGTCGTAGAGCGCGCTCGCGCGGTCCCGGGCGTCGCCCAGTTCGAGGTGGGCCGCGGCCTGGAGGAGCAGGGGCTCCTGGTCCTCGGGGTAGCGGGTCGCCGTGCGGATGAGGCGCTCGGCTTCGGCGATGTGCTCTGCAGGCGTGTCGGGGCGCATGGTTCACACGGTACTGCCGCTGGTCAGTTGAGGGGGGAAGTCTTAGGGTGCCGGCCGTGCGGGATCGGGTGCGCGTGGTGGTGCAAGGGGGCGGGCGGCGGCCGGGCCGGGCCGGGCTCGCGCGGCTGCTGTGGGTGGGCGCCGAGGTGATCACCACGGTGGGGGTGGTGGTGGCGTTGCTGGTGGTGCATCAGGTGTGGTGGACCAATCGGCAGGCCGCGGCGGGTGCGGAGCGGCGGGTGGCGGCGCTGGAGAAGGGGTGGCGGGCCGAGGCCGAGCAGCGGGAAGGGGAGGAGGGGGCGCCGTCGCCTGTGGTGGGGGATGGAGTTGCGGGGGCTTCGGGTAATGGGGCGGGTGGAGGGGCTGCTGGTGCGGGGAGGGGGGCGCAGGGGGGTGTGCCGGGCTCCGGGGGGTCTGGTGCGGGGAAGGGCGGGAGGCCGGTTCCGGTGCCGGCGCGGGACGAGGCGTACGGGGTGTTGCGGATTCCGCGGCTGGGGCTGGCCGTGCCCGTCGCGGAGGGGGTCGACAAGCGGGCCGTGCTGGACAAGGGGTACGTCGGGCACTACCCGGGGACGGCGCAGCCCGGGGCGGAGGGGAACTTCGCGCTGGCCGGGCACCGGAACACGCACGGGGAGCCGTTCCGGTACCTGAACCGGCTGGTGGTGGGGGACGAGGTGCTCGTCGACGTACGGGGGCGGCGGTACGTGTACGTGGTGGGGAAGGTGCTGGGGGAGACGAGCCCGGGGGACGTGGGGGTCATCGCGCCCGTGCCGCGCAGCGGGGTGAAGCCCGGGTACGGGTACGAGGAGCCCGGGTCCTACATCACGTTGACGACGTGCACGCCCGAGTACACGTCCAAGTACCGGATGGTGATCTGGGGGACCCTCAGGAACGTTGTCGGTGCGGGCCGTTAGTATCGTTCGTGAGTTCTGGTGGATGAATGGAGCGAGGGGGTGGTTCAGGTGGTTCGTTCGTCTCGGGTGAGTGGTCTGCGTGCCTTCTTCCTCACCTTCTCCTTCTCGTCCCTGCTCGTCGCCCTGCTGCTGGTCGTCGGGGTCCTCGGGCTGCTGTCCGGGGAGGCCGGGCTGGCGGCCGGGATGGTCGTGCTGGCCGCCGCCGTCGCCGTGGGTGCCGCCGTGCTGGCGGGGTGCCTGGTGCGGCCCGTGCCGCCGCACCGAATACGTACCGCGATCCGTGATCGCGAGCAGCGCACGGCGTTCCTGCCGCAGCGTGATCCCGACGCCTCGGGCCGGTCGCGGCCCAGGGCTCCCGGCCGTCCCGTCCTGACGGCCGCGTAGGGGCGCGCAGCATCTGCTGCCTTCTGCTCTTCTGCTGACTGATCGTTGTTGCCGCCCCTCGCGGGTCGTCGCGCCGAAATGCACCTTCTTCGACGTTGACGAGACCCTTCGGAGGGCCCACGTGTCCGTTTTCACCCATCTTGTTGCTGAGCTGGGCCGGCTCCTGGAGCCGGTACTGGCCGAGTCCGCGACCGCTGCCGCGATCGTGCTGTTCACCCTGCTCGTACGGCTCGCCCTGTTCCCGCTGGGCCGTGCCGCGTTCCGCGCGGCGACCCCGATGGCGGGGTGCCTGCCGATGCTGCTGCAGCTGCCGGTGTTCTTCCTGATGTACCGGTCCTTCTCCTCCGGCAGCGAGCTGCTGGGGCACCGGCTGTTCGCCGCGCCGCTGGGCAGCCGGTGGGCCGGGGCGCTGGAGGACGGCGGCCTGTTCGGGCCGCAGGGGCTGGTGTTCCTCGGGCTGTTCGCCGCGATCGCGGTGGTGGCCGCGTGGAGCGCGGTGCGGGGGCGGAGGGCTGCCGCGGCCGCGCCCGCGCCCGTCCTGCCCGCGGCGAAGGGGGCGGGAGGGGCGCCGGCCGCGCTGAGTGCCGAGCAGGTGGCGGCGATGCGCCGGGTGGGAGGCGTACTGCCGCTGCTGTCGTTCGGGACGCTGATCACGGCCGCCGTCGTACCGCTGGCCGCCGGGCTGTACCTGCTGACCACCACCGCCTGGTCGGTCGCCGAGCGGGCCTGGCTCCAGCGGCGGGCGACGCGGGGGGCGGCGGACGGAGCGGCGGCCGGAGCGGACGGAGTGGTGCGCGCAGGAGAGGCCGGAGCGGCGCGCGGAGCAGCGGACGGAGCGGCGCGTGGAGGGGCGCGTGGAGGGGCGCGTTCCAGTCTGTGAACAGGGTCTTGCGGATTGGTCGGCCATCTTGGAGGATCAGCCAATCCTCCGATGGCCGCAACCCATCGGCCGGCCCGCGGGCGTCTTCGGCATGCCCATGGGCCGACCACCCACGACCACGGGAGAATGCCCATGAAGCTGCTGCGTGTCGGACCCGTCGGGTCGGAGCGCCCCGCGCTCCTCGACCAGGACGGGACCCTTCGGGACCTGTCCGGCCTGATCACGGATGTGGACGGGGCACTGCTGGCCGACGAGTCCGCGCTGTCCCGGGTACGGGACGCCGCCGCGGGCGGTGAGCTTCCGGCGCTCGACGCGGAGGGGCTGCGGATCGGCTCCCCGGTCGGCCGGATCGGCAAGGTCGTGGGCATCGGACTGAACTACTTCGGGCACGCCGCCGAGATCGGCGCGGAGCCGCCGGCCGAGCCGATCCTGTTCCTGAAGGCCGCGGACACCGTGGGCGGCCCGGACGACACCGTGCTCATCCCGCGCGGCAGCGTGAAGACCGACTGGGAGGCCGAGCTCGGCGTCGTCATCGGCGCCACCGCCCGCTACCTGGGCTCCGCCGAGGAGGGCCTGGCGCACGTCGGCGGGTACGCGCTGGTCAACGACGTGTCGGAGCGCGAGTTCCAGATCGAGCGCGGCGGCACCTGGGACAAGGGCAAGAACTGCGAGACGTTCACCCCGCTCGGCCCCTGGCTGGTCACCGCCGACGAGATCCCGGACCCGCAGGTCCTCGACGTGAAGCTGTGGGTCAACGGCGAGCTCAAGCAGGACGGCAACACCTCGGACCAGATCTTCCCGGTGGGCGAGGTCGTGCGGTACCTGAGCCAGTTCATGACGCTGTACCCCGGCGACGTGATCGTCACGGGCACCCCGGCGGGCGTGGCCATGGGCCAGCCGGAGCCGAAGCCGTACCTGCGGGCCGGTGACGTCGTGGAGCTGGAGATCGAGGGGCTCGGCCGCCAGCGCCAGGAGTTCAAGAGCGCGTAGTGCCGTAGGGCCTCGGGGCCCGTAGGGCGACGAGGGGCGGGCTGCTCGTGGCGGCCCGCCCCTCGTCGTGCGTACCGGGTGGCGTCAGGCCGGCGAGCGGGCCGGAGGAGGAGCCGCCGGCCGGGGCGGTGTTGCCGTAGCCCTGCCCTTGCCGGTGCCCGTGGCGACGGCCGGCTGGACGCCGCCCTTGGCGCCGGCCGTGCCCGTGCCCATTCTGGTGCCGGTGCCGTGGCTCTCGTCCTTGGACCGGGCCGTGTGCCGGCCGGTGGCGGCGAACTCGCGGATCTGCTCGCGCGTCCCGTGGTCCATCAGCTCGTTCACCGCCTTGGTGATGCCCCTGCCGGCGCCGTTCAGCATGTGCGGCATCTCGACGCGGGCGTCCTCCAGGCGGGCCTTGTCCTGCTTCCGGAGGGCCTCCACCGCGGCGGCCTTCACGGCGCGGCCGCCGTCGTTGTGGATCCGGGAGATCTTGGCCGCGTCGTCGTCGAACTGCTGCTCCGCCGGCTCGACCGTCGGGAACCGCCGCATCTGCTCGGCCGTTCCCTTGAGCGCCTTCGCGGCCGCCTCGCGGACGCGGGGAGCGCGGGCCGGGCCGGCCAGGATCGCCTCGCTCGCCGCCCGGTCCTTCGCCGCCCGGCGGTCCTCGGCGGGCTTGTCGGCAGCCTGTGCAGGATGGATCGTTTGTCTGCCCGTAAAACGTCGTTTTGGCGACAGGACGGATCACATGGCGACGACCGACCCGTCACGGGACGAAGTGCGCGCCGCCTCCAGCACCGCCAGGCAGTGCGCCGCCTCGTCCGCCGTGACGGGGGCCGGTCCGCCCGTACGCAGTGCCTCCGCCACCGCCGCGTAGTACGCCGGGTAGTCGCCCGGGAGCGTCGGCACCGGGTCCCCGCCGCCGGTCAACGGGGATTCGCCGGAGCCGAGCCGCCCCCACAGGTGCTCCGGCTCCTCGCCCCACGCCGGCCCGTCCGCGCCGCCGGGCCGCAGCCCTTCGCGCAGGGCGGCCTCCTGGGGGTCCAGGCCGTACTTGACGTAGCCCGCCCGCGAGCCGAGGACGCGGAAGCGCGGGCCGAGCTGGGCGGCGGTGGCGCTGACGTAGAGGTGCGAGCGGACGCCGTTCGCGTGCGTGATCGCGATGAAGGTGTCGTCGTCGGTCTGGGCGCCCGGGCGGCGCACGTCGGTCTCCGCGTAGACCCGCACGGCCGGCCCGAACAGCACCAGCGCCTGGTCGACGACGTGGCTGCCGAGGTCGTACAGCAGCCCGCCGACCTCCTCCGGCGCGCCGGACTCGCGCCAGCCGCCCTTGAGCTGGGGGCGCCAGCGCTCGTAGCGGGACTCGAAGCGCTGGATCTCGCCGAGCTCGCCGTCGGCGAGGAGGCGGCGGACGGTGAGGAAGTCGTTGTCCCAGCGGCGGTTCTGGAAGACGGAGAGGAAGGTGCCGGTCCGCTCGGCGAGGGCGGCGAGTTCACGGGCCTCGGCGGCGGTGGCGGCGAGCGGCTTGTCGACGACCACGGGGATGCCGGCGGTCAGGGCGGCGGTGGCGAGCGGGACGTGGGTCTTGTTGGGGGAGGCGATGACGACGAGGCCGAGGGAGTCCTCGCCGTCGCCCGCACGGTCCCACAGCTCGTCGGCGGAGGCGGTGATCCGGACGCCGGGGTACGCCTCGCGCGCCTGGGCCTGGCGGCCGGGGTCGGAGGTGATGACGGTGTCGAGGACAAGGCCCTCGGTCGCGGACACGAGCGGGGCGTGGAATACGGAGCCGGCGAGTCCGTAGCCGATGAGCGCTACGCGCAGGGGGGAGGGGGTGGTGGAGGCGGAGGGGGTGGCGTTCATGGGAGCCACTTTGGCAACAGTGTTGTGTAAGTGCAAGGAGGGTGGACAATGGGCGGGTGAACAGGGGAAACGCGGAAGGTGGCGGCGGCGGAGGCCGGAGCGGGGTGAACCTGCCGGCGCTGCGCGGGCACAACGAGGCCCTGCTGCTGGATCTGCTGCGCGCCGCCGGGGGGCCGGGGCTGGGGCGTGCCGAGCTCGCGGCCCGTACGGGGCTCACCCCGCAGGCCGTCAGCAAGATCACCGCCCGGCTGGCGGCGGAGGGCCTGGTGGCCGAGGCGGGCCGCGACGCCTCGACCGGCGGCAAGCCGCGCACCCGGCTGCGGCTGGTGCCGGGTGCGCGGCACGCGGTGGGCGTGCACGTGGACCGGGACGCCCTGCGGGCCGTGCGGGTCGACCTGGCGGGCGGCACCGTCGCGGAATGGGACGGCCCGCTGGACTTCGGGGCGGGGCCGGAGGCGGTGGTGGACGCGGTGGTACGGGCGGTCGCGCGGGTTTCCGGGGGTGCGTCGTCCGGGGTGCCGCTGCTCGGCGTGGGGGTGGCGGCTCCGGGTCCGCTGGACTGGCGCAGCGGGGTTCTGGGGCGGGTGACGGGGTTCCCGGAGTGGGAGGGGTTTCCGTTGCGGGGGGTGCTGGCGGGGCGGCTGGGGGTGCCGGTGGTGGTGGACAAGGACACCAATGCCGGGGTTGCGGTGGGGGGGATGCGTGGGCCGGGGGGCTTGGGGGGTCCTCAGCGGTCGGTGGGTGTGGGCGGTCCGGGGGGCTTGGGGGGTCCTCAGGGGTCGGTAGGTGTGGAGGGTCCGGAGGGCTTCAGGGGTTCGCAGGGGGCGGTGGGTGTAGAGGGTCTGGTGGGCGTTCGAGGGTCGGAGGGACCAGAGGGGCTGGGAGGTGTGGGGGGCGCTGAGGCCTCGGGGGCCTCGGCGGCGTCAGGGGAATCGGGGGCCTCAGGGGTAGCGGGCGTATCGGGCGTGTCCGGGAGCCCGGGGGTGTCACGGAGCCCGCGGGTCTCGGGGGTCCCGAGGGTCTCCGGGGTTCCGGGGGTCTCCGGGGTCCCTCGGGTCTCCGGGGTGCCTGGGAACCCGGGGGGTTCCGGGGCGTGGGGTGGGTCCGGCGGGGTGGGTTCCGGGTCCTGCGTGTACCTGCACGTCGGGACGGGGCTGGGAGCGGGGCTACGGCTGGACGGCGTGGTCTACCGGGGCACGCGGTCGGGGGCGGGGGAGTTCGGGCACCAGGTGCTGCGGCTGGACGGCCCGCGCTGCCGGTGCGGGGGCCGGGGTTGCCTGGAGGTGCTCTGCCTGGAGGCGGTGGCCCGGGGCGACCTGCCGGAGGCGGCGCGGGTGCTGGGGGAGGGGGCGGCGAACCTGGTCGCGCTGCTGGACGTGGACCAGGTGCTGTTGGGGGGCCGGGTGGTGGAGGCGGCGCCGGAGGTGTTCGTACGGGGGGTGCGCGAGGTGCTGGCGGAGCGTTGCCTGGGCGACGAGCCGGCGGCGGTGGGGCTGGCGCCGGCGGGTGTCGCCGAGGGAGCGGCGGAGCTGGTGCTGGGGGCCTTGTTCGGGCACGGGTGACTGCCCGGCGGGGCTGCGTGGTCCTGGTGGGCCGGGGTAGGGCGGTGCGGGTCGGGCGGTGCCGAGTGGGCTGGTTGGCCTGGGCACGACGCGGACGTCGGGCGGCACCGGGTGGCGGGGCTGAGTGTCCCTGTTGGGCGGTAGGTCGGCGCAGGCCAGGCGGTGCCGGCGGTGCCTGCGGGTGTGCGCGGTGCGGGTCGGGTGGTGCCGGGTAGGCCGGTTGGCCTGGGCCAGGCGCGGAGGTTGGGCGGCGCGGGGTGGCGGGGCTGAGTGGCCCTGTTGGGCGGTAGGGCGGCCTGCAGGAGGGGGCGACGCAGGTCGGGCGGTGCCGAGTGCTGCCGGGTGGGTGTGTGGGGGTGCGGGTCGGGTGGTGCCGGGTGGGCTGGTTGGCCTGAGCAAGACGGGGAGGTTGGGCGGCGCCGGGGTGGCGGGGCTGAACGGTCCCGATGCGAGGTAGGGCGGCGCGCGGCAGCGGTGGGGCGGCGCGGGTCGGGCGGCGCTGGCGGTGCGGGTGGGCTGGTTGGCCTGGGCCAGGCGCGGTGGTCGGGCGGCGCCGGGTGGCTGGGTGGTGCGGGTCGGCCGGGGGCGCGTGGCCCTGGCGGGCGGGTCAGGTGGGCTGGGGGCGGCGTGGGCCGTGCTGCGTCCGGTGGCGGGGCCGGGTGGTTCTGGGCCAGTTGGTGGGGTGCGGGCGGGGCGGGCCCGCTGGCGGGGCTGCGTGGTCCTGGTCCGGCGCGCGGGCTGCACGACGGCGGAAGGTCGCGGTGCGGGCCGGCTGGCGGGGCTGCGTGGGCTGGGTGGCGGGGCCGGGTGGGCTGGTGGCTCGGAGCGGGTTGTGCTGTGTGGTGTGGGTCGGGTGGGGTGGTGGCGTTGGTTTCCTGGCCGGGCTTTCGGCGTTCCTTGCTTGGGTGCCGAGGGGCCGGAGCCCGTCTGGGGGTTCCGGCCCAGGACCATCGGCGGGGGTGGAGTTGGGGCGGGCGGATTCGGTTGGTGGTCGTGTGGCCGGGGGTCATCGGGGCCATCCGGGGGTAAAGCGGGAGGAGTCGGGCGTGGGGGTGGGGTGTGGTTGTGGGGGCGTGGGAAGGTGCGGGCACGGCGGGGTGATTGTCGCCTCGTCCGATCATTACTCCGTCCGGCGAGCAGCGAGGTCTTCCATGCGACTGCGCAACGCCCTTGCCCTCACCGCCCTCCTCCTCACCTTCGCCGCACCCCCCGCCACCGCGGACACCGGCACCGGCGGTGCCCGCCACCCCGCGCCCGCCCCCGCCATGCCCGCACCGGCGCTGCCCTCCCGCGCCCGTGCCACCTGCGGGGACGGCAAGAGCGGCGCCTTCCCCATCGGGGCCCGGATCCGCGGCGGCCCCGTGGTCTACCGGGCCGGCGGCGGCCCGCAGAGCTGGCTGTTGGACCTGACCAACACCACCGCCGGCACCTGCACCGCGATCCACCCCGTCATCGTCTTCACCGACGCCGCCCGGGCCCTGCGCCCCGCCCACCTCCGCATGGAGTTCGAGGCCCCAGGCGGCCCGTACCCCGTCAGCCTGGAGCGCAGCGACCGCGACGAGATCATCGCGGTGTTCGACGGCAAGGACGCCTTCCCCGGCTTCTCCGTGCCGGCGGGCGGCTCCGCCACCGTCAAGGTGCAGCTCGCCTTCGCTCCCGACGCCCCCCTCGGTGAGGTCGTCGCCGACGCCGCCCTCGTGCAGAAGAAGGGGGACGACGGGGAGTGGGTCGGCGAGGCCGGCGGGTACCGGTTCTCGGTGGAGGGCCCCGAGGAACCCGTCACGGCGGGCTCCCTCGCGCACACCGGCCCCCGCGAGTGGGCCTACGGCGCCGGAGCCGTCGCCGCCCTGGCCGTCGGCGGCGGCCTGCTGCTCGGCGCCCGCCGCCTGCGCCGTAACCGCCCGGCGCCTTGAGCGGCCGGCCGTAACCGCCGGTCGCCTTGAGCGGCTCGCCGTGACCGCCTGGCGCCTGGGATGGCTCGCCGTGACCGCCCGGTGCCCTGGGCAGGCCCGTTGTAACCGCCCGGTGCCCTAGGCAGGTCCGTCGTGACCGCCTGGCGCCTTGGGTGGCTCGCCGTAACTGCCCGGTGCCTTGGGCGGTCCGCCGTAACTGCCCGGTGCCCTAGGCAGGTCCGTCGTGACCGCCTGGCGCCTTGGGTGGCTCGCCGTAACTGCCCGGTGCCTTGGGCGGTCCGCCGTGACCGCCCGGTGCCTGGGGCGGCTCGCCGTGACCGCCGGTCGCCTTGGGTGGCTCGCCGTAACTGCCCGGTGCCTTGGGCGGTCCGCCGTAGCCGCCCGGTGCCTTGGGTGGCTCGCCGTGACCGCCCGGTGCCCTGGGCGGCCCGCCGTGACCACCTGTCGCCTTGGGCGGCTCGCCGTGACCGCCTGTTGCCCTGGGCGCCCCGCCGCAACCGCCCGGCAGCCGAACCCGGCCCGACCCCCCTCCCCCCCCGCCCGCGACCCGCCCCGTACACCTCCCGCGCGTACAGTCCGACCGTGGAAGAACAGACCCCGTACCCCGCCCCCCACCGCCCCGGCTCGCCCGTTCGGTCCGGGATTCCCGAGCACGGCCGGATCCCCAAGTACTACGCCGTCAAGGCCCGCATCGCCGAGCTCCTCGACGAGCTCGGCGAAGGCGGGGCGCTGCCCACCGAGCGGGATCTCGCCGAGCGGTACGAGGTGGCCCGCGAGACCGTGCGGCAGGCCCTGCGCGAGCTGCTGCTGGAGGGCCGGCTCCGCCGCTCGGGCCGGGGGACCGTCGTCGCCGGGCCCAAGCTGGAGCAGCCCCTGTCCCTCGCCAGCTACACCGAGGGCGTGCGCCGCCAGGGCCGCCGGCCCGGACGTCACCTCATCGGCCTGGAGCGGTTCCCCTGCCCGCCCGAACTCGCCCCCGGCATCGGCGCCGATGCCGGCGAGCCCGTCTGGCACCTGGAGCGCGTCCTGCTCGCCGACGACGAGCGCGTCGGCCTGGAGAGCACGTACGTCCGGGTCTCCCGCGCCCCCCGCCTCGACGTCGATTTCCAGCCGGACTCCTCCTTCTACGGATACCTCCGCGACAGCCTCGGCATCTCCTTCGGGGACGCCGACGAGAAGCTGGAGACCGTCCTGGCCACCCCCCGCGAGGCCCTGCTCATCGGCACCCCGCCCGCCCTGCCGATGCTGCTCATCCACCGCTTCTCCCGGGACCAGGACGGGCGGCCGCTGGAGCGGGTGCGTTCGCTCTACCGTGGTGACCGGTTCAGCTTCACGACCCGCCTGCGGCCCGAATAGTCCCCGCCGTATCCGAAGATCAGCGGCAAACCGGGCGAACTCACATCACAGAAAGATAACGGGTCTAGTCCAAGCGTCGAGGGCTGTTCACCGACCCGTCGCCCACCCGATCCTCCCGGGTCACGGACCGCCCCGACCGTGGACGGCGTGAGAGTCATAGTCGTCGGAGGCGGCGTGGTCGGCACCATGCACGCCTGGCAAGCAGTCCAACGCGGCCACGAGGTCGTCCAGATCGAGCGCGAGGCCGAGGCCCGCGGGGCCTCGCTGCGCAATTTCGGCCAGATCTGGGTCAGCGGCCGGGCCGGGGGCGAGGAGCTCGACACCGCCCTGCGGGCCCGCGAGCTCTGGGAGCGGATCAGCGCGGAGGTGCCCGGCCTGGGCTTCCGTGCCATCGGCTCCCTCACCCCCGTACGCAACGCCCGTGAGTACGCGGTCGCCGAGGCGGCCGTCGCCCGCCCCGACGCCGCCGCCCGCGGCTACGAACTGGTCACCGCCGCCGAGGCGAGGGCCATCAACCCGGCCCTGCGCGGCGCCTTCGAGGCCGCCCTGTGGTGCGAGCGGGACGCGGCCGTCGAACCGCGCACCGCCCAGCTCCACCTGCGCGAGGCCCTGGCCGCCTCCGGCCGCTACGCCTTCCTGCCCGGCCGCGAGGTCCGCGACCTGGCCGGCCCCGCCGCCGTCCGCGACGACCACGGCGACGTCCACCGCGGCGACGCCGTCGTCCTCGCCACCGGCGCCTGGCTCTCCGGCCTGGTCCGTGAACTCGCCCCCGACCTCCCCGTGCGCCGCGTCCGGCTCCAGATGATGCAGACCGCCCCGCTCGGCGAGCCGCTCACCACCTCCGTCGCGGACGCCGACAGCTTCCGCTACTACCCCGCCTACCAGGGCGAAGCGCTCGACGTCCTCAACGCCGAGCAGGCCCAGAGCCCCGTCGCCGCCGCGCACAAGATGCAGCTGCTGATGGTCCAGCGCCTGGACGGCGGCCTGACCATCGGCGACACCCACGAGTACGAGCACCCCTTCGCGTTCGACACCGTCGAGGACCCCTACGAGCACCTCACCCAGGTCGTCGAGTCCTTCCTCGGCCGCCCGCTGCCCAAGACCAGGCACCGTTGGGCGGGCGTGTACGCGCAGTGCACCGACACCAGCCGCGTCGTCCACCGCCAGCAGGTCGGCGAAGGCGTCTGGCTCGTCACCGGACCGGGCGGCCGGGGCATGACCTGCTCGCCCGCGATCGCCGAAACCACCGCGAACGAACTGGGCTGGTGAGCCGCATGACCGACACGAGCAACACGACCGACACGGCCGGCGCGACCGGAACCCGCACCCCCAAGAAGCTGATCGTCCTCGACATGGCCGGCACCACCGTCGCCGACGGCGGCCTCGTCGAGCGCGCCTTCGAACGCGCCGCCGAACGCCTCGGCGTCGAACCCGGCACCCCCGCCCACGCCGAGAAGCTCCAGTACGTCCGCGACACCATGGGCGAGTCGAAGATCTCCGTCTTCCGCCACCTCTTCCGTACGGAGGAACGCGCCCGGCTCGCCAACTCCGCCTTCGAACAGGCCTACGCGGAACTCGTCGACGCGGGCCTCATCGCCGCGATCCCCGGCGCCCGCGAGACCATCGAGGAGCTCCGCGCCGACGGCCACACCGTCGCCCTCACCACCGGCTTCGCCCGCGTCACCCAGGACGCCATCCTCGACGCCCTCGGCTGGCGCACCCTGGCCGACCTCACCCTCTGCCCCGCCGACGCGGGCGGCCGCGGCCGCCCCTACCCCGACATGGTGCTGGCCGCGTTCCTGCGCACCGGCGCCGTGGCCGACGTACGCGAGACCGTCGTCGCCGGGGACACGGCGTACGACATGCTCAGCGGCCGCCGCGCCGGCGCGGGCGTCGTCGCCGGCGTCCTCACCGGTGCCCACGACCACGCCACCCTCACCGAACACGGCGCCACGCACGTCCTCGGCTCCGTCGCCGAACTCCCCGCCCTCCTCGCCCTCCTCACGGGGTCCTCGTGAGCGGCATCCGCTTCGACGGCGTCTCGGTCGCCTACCACGGCACCACCGTCCTGGACTCCCTCGACCTGACCGTCGAGCCCGGCGAGGTCATGGCCCTCCTCGGCCCCTCCGGCTCCGGCAAGACCACCGCCCTGCGCGCCGTCGCCGGCTTCGTCCGGCCCGCCGCCGGACGGGTGCTGATCGGCGGTCGGGACGTCACCGCCCTCCCGCCGCACAAGCGCGGCATCGGGATGGTCGTCCAGCAGTACGCGCTCTTCCCGCACATGCGGGTCGAGGACAGCGTCGCCTTCGGCCTGCGCGCCCAGAAGACCCCCAAGGCCGAGATCCCGGCCCGGGTCACCGAGGCCCTGGAGATGACGGGGATGGCCGCCTACGCCCGCCGCTACCCCCGTGAGCTCTCCGGCGGACAGCAGCAGCGGGTGGCCATCGCCCGCGCCCTGGCCATCCGCCCCGGCGTCCTCCTGCTCGACGAGCCCCTCTCGGCGCTCGACGCCCAGCTGCGCTCCGGAATGCTGGCCGAACTGGCCCGGCTGCACCGCGAACTCCCCGACGTCTCCGTCCTGTACGTCACCCACGACCAGGTCGAGGCCCTCACCCTGGCCGACCGGATCGCCGTCATGGACCGCGCCCGCCTCCAGGACTGCGGCACCCCGCAGCAGCTGTACCGGGCGCCGCGTACGGAGTTCACCGCGTCCTTCGTCGGCAACGCCAACCTGCTCCCGGTGACGGTCGCCGAAGCCGGCGCGGTCTTCGCGGGCCGCCCGCTGACCCTCGACCGGGGCCCGGCGGCCCCCGGCTCCACCGCCACCCTGTGCGTACGGCCGCACCTGCTGGGGCTCGGCGAGGGCCCCAACGCCCTGCGCGGGACCATCACCGAGGTGCAGTGGCGCGGCTCGACGCACCGGCTGTACGTCGACGTGGGCGGGCACCGCGTCAAGGCCGACCTCCCCGAGCTGCGGGAGACCCCGGCCCTGGGCGACGAGGTCACCCTCCACTTCGAGCCCCGCGACGGGGTGCTCCTGGCGGCGGGGGTCACCGATGCCTGAGCCCGCCCGCCCCCCGACGGCCCCGCCCCGCCCGGCCCCACTGCCCTCGCCCCAGCCCCAGTCCCCCCACCCCTCCACCACCGCACCGACCCCGGCACCCGGCCCCGTACCGCCCCCGCCCGGCACCCGCAAGCCACCCCGGGAAGCGACCCCGCAGGGGAGTCGGCAGGGGACCAGGCTGCCCCGGGCCCTCTGGGCGCTGCCGCCCGTGGCCCTGCTCGGGCTCGTGTTCCTCTACCCCCTCGCCCTCGTCGTCCAGCAGTCCCTCACCCCCGACAACGGCGGCGGCGCCTTCGACGCCTACTCCGCCGTCTTCGCCTCGCACGCCTTCCGCGACGCCCTCGGGACCACCGTCTGGCTGGCCCTCGCCGCCACCGCCGGCTGCCTCCTCCTCGGCTTCACCCTCGCGCTGGTCATCGCCTTCGTCCCCTTCCCCGGAGCCAAGGCCGTCGCCAAGTTCATCGACGTCTTCCTCTCCTTCCCCTCCTTCCTCATCACCCTCGCCCTCCTCTTCATCTACGGCACCGTCGGCATGGCCAACGGGCTCTGGACGGACGCCCTCGGCGGCACCCAAGGCCCGTTCCACTTCCTCACCACCCCCTGGGGCGTCCTCCTCGCAGAGATCACGTACTTCACCCCGTTCGTGATGCGCCCGCTGCTCGCCGCCTTCTCCCAGCTGGACACCGCCCAGCTGGAGGTCGCCGCCGGCCTCGGCGCCCGCCCCGCCCGGATCGTCCGACAGGTGATCCTCCCCGAGGCCCTGCCCGCCCTCGCGGCGGGCGGCAGCCTCGTCCTCGTCATGTGCCTCAACGAGTTCGGGATCGTCCTGTTCACCGGCGCCAAGGGCGTCACGACCCTCCCGATGCTCGTCTACGGCAAGGCGATCCTCGAATCCGACTACCCGGCCGCCTGCGTGGTCGCCGTCGTCAACATCGCGATATCCGTCGGCCTGTTCGGCCTCTACCGGGTGGTGGGCAAGCGTGCTGGTGCATAGCAAGGGCGGCCGCTGGGCGGCCTGGGGCCTGTTCGGGGTCCTCTTCGTCCCCCTCTTCGCCCTGCCCCTCCTCGTGGTCGTGGCCGCCTCCTTCTCCACCCACTGGTCCGGCGCCTTCCCCTCCGGCCCCACCACCGGGAACTACGCCTCCGCCGTCCAGGGCGAATCCCTCCGGGCCCTGACCACCTCCCTGGTCACCGCCCTGGCCGCCAGCCTCCTCGCGCTCACCACCGGCACCTGGGCCGCCCTGGCCGCCGCCGCGCTCGGCAGACGCGGGAAGCGCACCCTGGACGCGCTGTTCATGCTGCCGGTCGCCGTGCCGTCCGTGGTCGTCGGCCTCGCCGTCCTGGTCGCGTTCAGCAAGCCCCCGCTGCTGCTCAACGGCACGAGCACGATCGTGGTCCTGGCGCACACGATTCTTGTCACGGCGTTCGCCCATCAGTCGGTTTCGGCCGCCATAGTGCGTCTCGACCCCGCGTACGAGCAGGCGGCCGCCTCCCTGGGCGCCCGTCCCGCGTACGTGCTGTGGCGGGTCAAGCTCCCCCTCCTGCTGCCGTCCCTCACGGCGGCCGCCGGACTCTGCTTCGCCCTGTCCATGGGCGAGCTGAGCGCCACGATGATGCTCTACCCCCCGGACTGGATGCCCCTCCCGGTCCGGATCTTCACCGCCACCGACCGCGGTTCGCTCTTCGCCGGATCCGCCGTCGCCGTGGTGCTGATGGCCACCACCCTGCTGGTCCTCCTGGCCGTCTCCCGCATCCGCACCCGAGCCTCCTACCGCTGATCCCCCGCCCCGCCCTTCCCCTTCCCCCCGTAAGGAACCCCCGTGCCCAGAGCCCTCCTGCTCCGCACCGCCGCCGCCGTCACCTGCGGCCTCGCCCTCGCCGCCACCCTCACCGCCTGCGGCTCCTCCTCCACCCCCGCCTCCGACGCGAAGGGCGGCGAGAAGGTCGTCACCGTCTACAGCGCCGACGGCCTCAAGAGCGACAAGGGCGACGGCTGGTACGACAAGGTCTTCGCCGACTTCACCAAGAAGACCGGCATCGAGGTCAAGTACGTCGAGGGCGGCTCCGGCGAGATGGTCCAGCGCGCCGTCCGCGAGAAGACCAACACCCAGGCCGACGTACTGATCACCCTGCCGCCCTTCATCCAGCAGGCCGACGGCAAGGGCCTGCTCCAGGCCTACTCCCCGCAGGGCTCCGACGAGGTCAACGGGGCCGACAAGGCCGCCGACGCCAAGTGGACCTCCGTCGTCAACAACTACTTCGGCTTCGTCTACAACAAGAAGGAGCTCGGCTCCGCCCCCAAGACCTGGGAGGAGCTCCTCGACGCCAAGTACAAGGGCAAGCTCCAGTACTCCACCCCCGGCGTCGCCGGCGACGGTACGGCCGTTCTCGTCAAGTCCATGCACGACTTCGGCGGCAAGGACCAGGCCATGGACTACCTCAAGAAGCTCCAGGCCAACAACGTCGGCCCGTCGTCCTCCACCAGCAAGCTCGCGCCGAAGACCGACAAGGGCGAGCTGCTCGTCGCCAACGGCGACGTCCAGATGAACTTCGCCCAGTCCAAGTCCATGCCCAACCTGGGCATCTGGTTCCCCGCCAAGGACGGCGGCAAGCCCACCACCTTCGCCCTCCCGTACGCGGCCGGCCTGGTCGCCAAGGCCCCGCACGCCGAGAACGGCAAGAAGCTCCTCGACCACCTGCTCGGCGAGGACGCCCAGAAGCTGGTCAGCGAGGTCGGCGGCGGCTTCCCGGCCCGTACGGACGTCAAGCCGACCGACGCCAACGCCATCGAGCTCACCAAGCTGATGACCGGCGTCGAGGTCTTCGAGCCGGACTGGGCCGACATCGACAAGAACCTCACGGGCTACGTCGACGCGTGGAAGTCCGCGACCGGCAGCTGAGCCTTCACCTCCCGGTCACCCCCACCGGGAACCGTATCGAACAGATAACGGGTCTGGACCGAGATCCCACCCTCACTTGCTCCTGGAGGAGTACGTGTCCCCTGTCCTGCGCGGACGCACCCTCGCCGTGACCGCCACCGCCACGGCCCTGCTCGCCACCACCCTCGGCCTCACCACCGCCGCCGCCGCCACCCCCACCGACCCGGCCACAGCCACAGCCGCCGCCGAGGCCGCGGCCAAGGCCGCCGCCACCGCGGCCTCCGCCACCACCACCGGCAAGGTCCTCGTCATCGGCCTCGACGGCGTGGTCCTCGACCGCGTCAAGGCCGCCAACGCCCCCCACCTCAAAGGCCTGATGGCCGAAGGCCTCACCGCCCGCAGCACCCTCTACGCCAACCCCATGGCCGCCACCTCCTCCGGCCCCGGCTGGTCCACCATCGCCACCGGCGTATGGCCCGACCAGCACGGCGTGAAGGACAACACCTTCACCGGCAAGAACTACGGCACCCACCCCGACTTCCTCACCCGCGCCGAGAACGCCAAGCCCGCCCTCAACACCTACGCGGCCGCCGACTGGGAGCCCCTCACCTCCACCGACGCCGGCGGCCCGGTCTTCTCCGCCAAGGTCGACAAGCGCCTCTCCCTCAAGGGCGACCGCGACGGCTACGGCACCGAGGACCCGAAGACCGCCACGGCCGCCTCCGCCGAACTGCGCGACGGCAACCCCGACGCCTCCTTCGTCTACTTCGGCCAGGTCGACGGCGCCGGCCACTCCTACGGCGCCGCCAGCCAGCAGTACCTCGACGCCATCGGCCGCGTCGACACCCTCGTCGGACAGCTCCTCACTGCCGTCAAGGCCCGCCCCGCCTACGCCCAGGAGAACTGGAAGGTCCTGGTCACCACCGACCACGGCCACACCGACGCCGGCGGCCACGGCGGCTCCACCCTCCAGGAGCGCGGCACCTTCGTCATCGCCAAGGGCGCCGGGATCCCGGCCGGTTCGGTACGCGACGACGTCAAGCTCGTCGACGTCGCCGCCACCGCCCTCGCCCAGGTCGGCGTCCCCACCACCGGACTGGACGGCGTCCCGCTCGACAGCGCCGACGACGACCCCTTCGACAGCCTGCGCCCCGCCCTCCAGGCCCGCGTGGACGAGACCGGCATCCCGGCCGGGGTGAAGGGCTTCACCCACACCCCGCCCGCCGGCTGGTCCGTGGACAACTCGAAGATGGGTACGGGCGGTGTCACCGAGTGGGCCGGATGGGCCTTCGTCACCGACGAGTTCTGGAGCCAGGCGCAGCGCGACCAGTGGCGCGAGCTGAACGTCCGCTCCCGTGACGTGTTCGCCGTCGCCGACTCCGACGAGTGGGACGACAAGACCCACACCGGCGGCTTCGACTCCACCCTCGTCACCCCCAAGTGGGCGGTCACCGGCGGCTCCACGCGCACCCTGGACTTCCAGACGCACTACCGCCACGAGCCCGGCCAGACCGCCCAGGTCCTCGTCTCGTACAACGGCGGCGCCCCGACCGTGGTGAAGACGTACACCGCCGACGCCGTCGCCCGGGCCGAGTCCCTCCCGCTGCAGATCCCGGCGGGCGCGACCGACGTCCAGGTCCGCTTCCGCTACAGCGGCAACAACAACTGGTTCTGGACCGTCGACAACGTCCGCCTGGGCTAGGCCGTCCGGGCCGTGGACGCCGACGGCGCCCACGGCCCGCGCCCGCTAGGGTGGTGGTACAGACCACAGACCCACAGGTCAGAGGCCACCAGAGCGGAGAGAAGTCAGTGGCGGAGCGCAAGCCGATCGAATCCTGGCTCACCGACATGGACGGGGTCCTCATCCACGAGGGAACCCCCATCCCCGGCGCCGACGCCTTCATCAAGCGGCTCCGCGAGTCCGGCAAGCCCTTCCTGGTCCTCACCAACAACTCCATCTACACCCCGCGCGACCTCCAGGCCCGGCTCAGCCGCATGGGCCTGGACGTGCCCGTGGACAACATCTGGACCTCGGCCCTCGCCACCGCGAAGTTCCTCGACGACCAGCGCCCGGGCGGCACGGCGTACGTCATCGGCGAGGCGGGCCTGACCACCGCCCTGCACGACATCGGCTACGTCCTCACCGACCACGAGCCCGACTACGTCGTCCTCGGCGAGACGCGCACCTACAGCTTCGAGGCCATGACCAAGGCCGTCCGCCTGATCAACGCCGGCGCCCGCTTCATCTGCACCAACCCGGACGAGACCGGCCCCTCCGCCGAGGGCCCGCTCCCGGCCACGGGCGCGGTCGCCGCGCTGATCACCAAGGCGACCGGCAAGAAGCCGTACTTCGCCGGCAAGCCCAACCCGCTGATGATGCGTACGGGCCTCAACGCCATCGGCGCCCACTCCGAGAGCAGCGCGATGATCGGCGACCGGATGGACACCGACGTGCTGGCCGGCCTGGAGGCGGGCATGCAGACCTTCCTCGTACTGACCGGGCTGACCACGGTCGAGGACACCGAGCGGTTCCCCTACCGCCCGACCCGCACGGTGAACTCCATCGCGGACCTCGTCGACCTGGTGTGACCCCCGCGGTGGGCCGGCCGGGGGACCCGGCGCGGTCCCGCGTTAGCGCGTACGGCTGACACGTACGGGCCAAGAGAGCGCCGCTCCGGATGCGGAGCGGCGCGCCGCGCGTGAATCTCCTTGTTGAGGAGGTTCACCATGCGCTGTTCTCTGATCGCTCTCCGTGCCGCGGCGGTGGCCGTGACCCTGGCGGCCTGCACCGCCGTGACCGCCCCCGCCGCCCTCGGATTCGAAGGGGACCGCGGCGGTGTCTCCGTGGAGCCGAACCCGGCGGAACCGGGGGGCCGCGTCAAGATCCGTGTCCGTGCCTGCGAGGGTGACTGGGCGGTGGCCCGCTCCCCCGTCTTCGAATCGGAGGTCCGGCTGCGCAAGGGTCACGAGGACCACCGCACCCTCTTCGGTGAGGCCGAGATCCGCTCGCACGCCGACCCCGGATGGCACGAGGTCCGGGTCAGGTGCGAGGGCCGCGACGACGGCCTGCGCGGCTCCCTGGAGATCCGCCACCGCGACCACCACCGCCCCGACCCCCACCACTCGCCCGTCTGGCCGGTCCACGCGGGCGGCGGGGCCATGGCCGCCCAGGTCGAGGAGACCACCCGGATGGCCTCCGCGGCGAAGAAGACCCACCACGGCGACGGCCCCGGCCTGCCCCAGACCGTGGTCGGTGCCGTCCTGGCCGCCGCCGCCACCCTCGCGGTCGCCGGCCGCGCCCTGACCCTGCGCCGCCGCCGCAACGGCGGATGAGCGGGCCCGCGCCCGCGGTCGGAGGCCGGCTGCTGACCTTCGCCGCCTGGTCGGTGCTGGTGCTGGGCCTGTGGCTGTGGGGCAAGGAGATCACCGGGGTGCCGGCCGGCCCGCTCGCCGGGCGGGCGGGAGGGCCGGCGGGGCCGGGCCTCCCGGCGGCGCGGCCCCCGCTGACCGCGGCGATGCCCGCGCGGGTCGACGTACCGTCCCTGGGGGTGCAGGCGCCGGTGATCGCGCGGGGGCTGGACCGGCAGGGGGCGATCGAGCCGCCGCCGTACGAGCTCCCGGGCACGGTGGGCTGGTGGGGCGCCGGCCCGGCGCCCGGCGCGGCGGGGGCGGCGCTGATGGTGGGGCACGTGGACACCAAGTCCAAGCCGGCCGTGTTCTTCGGCCTGAGCTCGGTCAAGCCGGGGGAGAAGGTCCGCGTGGCGCGGGCGGACGGGACGGTCGCCGAGTTCACCGTCGAGGACGTACGGGTCTACGAGCGCGCGGGCTTCGACCCGCACAAGGCGTACGGCCCCCGGGTCGAGGGCCGCGCCGAACTGCGGCTGGTCACCTGTGGCGGGACCTACGACAAGGCGGCCGGGCAGTACTCGGCGAACGTGGTGGTCTCGGCGTACCTGACGGGCGCGGGCACCAGACCGGGCACCCCGGCCTAGCCCGCTCCCGGCCCCCAAATGAAGAAGCCCCTCGCAGCTTTCACTGCGAGGGGCTTCCTCTGTCTGTGCGCCGCCAGGGACTCGAACCCCGGACCCGCTGATTAAGAGTCAGCTGCTCTAACCAACTGAGCTAGCGGCGCTTGCTGACAGAGAAAACTCTACCCCACTTCCAGAGGTGCTCGTGACCAGCCGCGCCCGCGTTGTCCGATTAACCCATGTTTGAGGGGTTTGTCGTGCACGATATGTCTGGGCCGAGCCGCATCTGACGCTCCGTCGGGTACGCGCCCGGCCGGCCCGGTGACGAGCAGGAGCGATCAGGACCGATCAGGGGAGTGGACGGAACCGCATGACGACGCAGCCTCCGGTGCACGTGCAGATGCCGACGCCGATGCCGATGCCTGTCTTCGAGGAGTACGAGCCCGCCGGCGACTGCGTGTGCCTCGGGTGCGCACAGCGGCGCCGGGCCCTCGTGCGCGGGCGGACCATAGCGCTGCGGGACGGCGGGCTCCCGGCCGTACGCGGGGCCCGGCGGGCCCTGGTGCTGGCGACGGCGGCCGGGGTGGTCCTGGGCGGCGGCGGGCCGGCGGCCGCGCTGGCGGACCACCGGGCCCCGGCGAAGCCCCGTCCGTCCGAACCGCTGCCGGGCCCCTCGGACGGCCGGGACACCCCGGGCAGCCCGCAGGGCGGCCGGGCCCCGCTGCACGGCCGCCCGCCCACCGCCGGGCGCCCCCCGTCCCACGGGCCGGGCCGGCCGGGCGGGCCCTCCCTGGCGCGGCGCATCGACCGGGCCACGATCATCAACCGGGCGAAGCTGTGGCTGGAGGCCCAGGTCCCCTACAGCATGTCCGAGTACTGGACGGACGGATACCGGCAGGACTGCTCGGGGTACGTCTCCATGGCCTGGAACCTCGGGACGAACGAGTGGACCGGCAGCCTCGACACCTTCGCCACGAAGATCACGAAGGACGAGCTGCTGCCGGGGGACATGCTCCTCTTCCACAACCCGGCGGACCCCAACAACGGCTCGCACGTGGTCCTCTTCGGCGGCTGGGTCGACGAGACGCACACCCACTACGTCGCGTACGAGCAGACCCGGCCGAACACGCGCCGGCTGGCGACGCCGTACGGGTACTGGAACAACGGCGCCAAGTACGTCCCGTACCGGTTCAACGGGGTGGCCGGCGGGATCCTTCCGGGCGGCGACTCGGTGCCGCCCGCCCAGCAGCCGGCGGGCACGGTCACCTTCCCCGGCGCGTCCAAGTTCGGCCCCGGCGCCGACAATAAGTACGTCGCCGAGCTCGGCCGGATGCTGATCGACCGGGGCGCCCTGCGGTTCTACCCGCAGGGGCCGAGCACCAAGTGGAGCGAGGCCGACCGGCAGGCGACGGAGGCCTTCCAACTGGCGCAGGGCTGGACGGGCGCCGACGCGGACGGCATCCCCGGCGAGCACACCTGGCGCCTCCTGGTCCAGCGCCAGGGCAACGACATCGTCCCGACGGGCCGCACGACGCCCCCGCCGTCCCGCGGCCCCGCGGGGGCCCCGCCGAGGTCCCGTCCCGGCCCGGCCGGGGTCCCGGCGGCCGCCCGTCCCGGTCCGGCCGGGGTTCCGGCGGCCGCCCGTCCTGGCCCGGCCGGGGTTCCGGCGTACCCCGGTCCTGCGGTCTTCCGCCCCGGGCACGCCCACCCGGCGATCGCCGCGATGGGCCGCCGGCTGCTGCAGAAGGGCTTCGGCAAGTACTACACCTCCGGCCCCGGCCAGACCTGGACCGAGGCCGACCGCCGCAACGTCGAGGCCTTCCAGCGCGCGCAGGGCTGGCGCGGCGCCATGGCCGACGGCTACCCGGGCCCGGAAACCTGGCGCCGGCTGTTCGCATGACGGAGGCAACGATGCACCCCAACCGCACCACACACACCACAGGCACCCTCCACCCCCGCCCCCCGGCCCGGTCCACCCCGCCCGGCACCACGCACGTTGCCTCGCCGGAGCCGGATGGCCCCCCGCCGGAGGCGTACGGCGCGGCCACCGCGTCGGTCGCCCTGCCCGAGGCGTACGGCGCCGGCACCACGCGCACTGCCTCGCCGGAGGCGCACGGCGTCCGCACCGCGCCTGCCGCGCCGCCCGAGGCGCCCGGCGCCCGCACCGCGCATGCTGCCTCGTCCGAGGCGCCCGCCGGCCCGCCGGAGGCGTACGGCGCCCGCACCGCGTCGGTCGCCCTGCCCGGGGCGCCTGGCGCCGGCACCACGCGCACTGCCTCGCCGGAGGCGCCGGCCGCCCCGCCCGAGGGGTACGGCGCGGGCACTACGTCGGTCGTCCTGCCCGAGGCACCCGGCACCGGCACCGCGCACGCTGCCTGGCCGGAGGCGCACGGCACCCCCACCGCGCACTCCGCCCCGCCGGAGGCCCCGGCTACCCCGCCCGAGACATACGGCGCGGGCACTGCGTCGGTCGCCCTGCCCGAGGTGGATGGCACCCGCACCGAGCATGCTGCCTCGCCGGAGGCGCCTGCCGGCCCGCCTGTTGCATACGGCGCTGCCGGCACCGCGTCGGCCGGCCCGCCACAGGCGCCCGGCGCCCATGCTGCCTCGCCCGAGGCGCACGGCGCTGGCACTGCGCCGGTCGCCCGGCCCGAGGCGGATGGCGCCCGCACAGCGCACGTCGCCTCGTCCGAGGCGCCGGCCGGTCAGCCCGAGGTGGATGGCGCCCGCACCGCGCATGCTGCCTCGTCATGGGCGCCGGCCGGTGCGCCCGAGGCGTACGGCGCGGGCACCGCGCACTCAGCCTCGCCCGAGGCGCCTGCCGCCCCGCCGGAGGCGTACGGCGTGGGCACCGTGCCGGGCGGGCCGCCCGAGGCGTGCGGCCGGACCGCCCGGGCGCCCCACGGGTACGCCGACCCGCGGCTGTCGCTGTCGCACGGGACGCGCGCGGCTGCCCCCGCCGCCCAGCACGGGGCACCTGAAGGAACCACCACGGCTCGGGCTGCCGTCCCCCGGCCGGAGGCGAGCGGAGCGGTCCGGGAAACCAGGTCCGCGCCGGAGGTGACGGCCCCGATCCGAACCGTCCTGCCCGCACCGGAGGTTGCGGTCGACGACGCGCTCCGGGTGCCGGTCCGGTTCGGAGGGGCCGGGGGCAGGGAGGAGCGGGCCGGCGAGCCCGAGCACCCGGTCACCCCGGCCCCCCGCACCGAGCCGCAGCCCCGCGCCACCCACGGCGGGCCGCAGGGCCACGCCACTGGGACGGCGTCGCCGGACCCGGCCCCCCGCACCGACCACCATCGGCCCGCCGCTCGTACCGAGCCGCAGCCGTCCGCGGCTCGGGCGGAACAACCGTCCCCCGCTGCCTCCGCCGCGCGGACCGGGCCGCACTCTCCGGCTGGCCGCACCGGGCCGCGTCCCCTCGCCGCGTCGGCGGAGTCGCAGCCCTGCGCCGCCCAAGGCGGGCCGCAGGGCCACGAAACCGGGACGGAGCCGCTGGAGCCGGCCCTCGGCACCGACCTGCATCGGCCCGCCGCCCGTACCGAACCGCAGCCACCCGCGGCTCGGGCGGAGCAACCGTCCCCCGCCGCTCCCGCCACGCGGACCCGTACCGAGCCGCAGGTCTCCGCTGCCTGGGCGGACTTGCCGCACCCGGCCACTCCATCCGACCGCACCGGGCCGCGTTCCTTCGCCGCGTCGGCGGAGTCGCAGCCCTGCGCCGCCCAGGGCGGGCCGCAGGACCGCGCCACCAGGACGGAGTCGCTGGACCCAGCTCTCCGCAGCGGCCAGCATCGGCCCGCTGCCCGTACCGAGCCGCAGGCTCCCGCGGCTCGGGCGGAGCAACCGTCCCCCGCCGCTCCCGCCACGAGGACCCGTACCGAGCCGCAGGCATCCGCCGCCTGGGCGGACTTGCCGCACCCGGCCACCCCGGCCGACGCGCCGCCCCGTGCGGAGCAGCCGCCGCCGGCCACCCGCGCCGACCGCGCAGCCCCCAGCGAGGCGTCGTACCCGGCCGCACCCCGCGGATCGCAGGGGCACGGCGTCCGTGCGGAGGCGCGAGGCCCCGCCGCTGCCCCCCGGGAGGGGGAGGCCGAGGCCGGCGTGGGGATTCCGCGTCCGCAGGGGGTCGGGGTGCCCGGGCCCGGGGTGGCCGAGATCGTCGCACAGGCCGTCGCCCGCGGGATCGGGGGCAGGGACGGGGCGGGCGGGGAGGGTGACACCCCCGGGCTCGCGCGCGTTCGCCCCGTGCGCGGGGCCGCCGTGACCGACGTGCCCGTCCATCTGCCGTTCCGGGCCCGCCCGGAGGCCCCCGCGCCCGCCCCCACCCCGGCCCGGCGCCCCGCCGAGCGGGCGGTGACGGCCGGGCGGCGGGTCCCCCGGGGGGACGAGCGGCTCCGCGAGCACCGCGGGCCCGTGCTCCCCGGATGGATCGCCGTGGTCGTCGGGGCCCTCGCCCTCACCGGCTGCGCCACCGTGCTGTGGCGGGCCGGGGTGGTCCCGGCCACCCTGGTCGCCGCCTTCGGGGTGCCGCCCCGCCCGTACACGGGACTCCGCGCCACCCACTGGCCCCCGCTCGCCTTCCTCGGCGTCGTCACCCTCCTCGCCCTCGGCGGCCTCGGCCGGGCCAAGGCGGGCCACGCCTGGGTGCTCACCCTCTTCGGGCGGTACCGCGGCACCGTCCGCCGTACCGGCCTGACCTGGATCAGCCCCCTCCTGCTGCGCCAGCGCGTCGACGTCCGGCTCCGGCACTGGCGCAGCGAGCCCATGCCCGCCGTCGACTCGGGCGGTCTGGCCCTCCAGGTCGTCGTCCAGGTCGTCTGGCAGGTCCGGGACACCGCCCGCGCCACCCTCGCCGTCGAGGACCACACCGAGTACCTCGCCGAGCAGGTGGAGTCGGCCACGGCCCGCGTCCTGTCCCGGCTCCCCGCCGACGCCTTCCACGACGACGCCCCGACCCTGCGCGACGCCGAAGCCGTCGGCGATGCGCTCACCCGGACCCTCGCCGCCGAGACCGAGGCCATCGGCATCGAGGTGTTCTCCGCCCAGCCCACCCGCATCGAGTACGCCCCCGAGGTCGCCGAGGCGATGCGCCGCCGCCGGGTCGCCGCGATCGACGCCAAGCACCGGGACACCGTCCTCACCGCCGTCGTCGACGCCGTGGACGACACCGTCCACCGGCTCACCTCGCGCGGGATCGTCGAGCTCGACGACTACGAGCGCAAGGCCCTCGTGAAGGACCTGACCGTCGCCTTCTACACCGGCAGGTCCGACCAGTAACAGCCGTACCAGCGAAAACGGGTGGCCGGTAACGACCGGACCACCCGTTTTCACATTGGTATAGACATGGCCAACTCCCGTCAATACTGTGGGACTTGGTCTAGACCTAACCCCGCTCATCCCCACCGCTCACCGCCATCCCCATCCCCAGCACCGCCACCGCGCCCGTCCCCACGCGCGCGTACGCCCCGCCAGGCCCTCCCCCCCCACACGCCCAAGGAGCACCATGCGTTCCTTCCCCATACCCGGACGCGCCGCCGGCGCCGCCGCACTCGGCGCCGCCCTCCTCGCCGGCGCGACCCTGTTCACCGCCCCCACCGCCAGCGGCCACGGCTACACCGACACCCCCATCAGCCGCCAGAAGCTCTGCGCCAACAAGACCGTCCCCGACTGCGGCCCCATCCAGTGGGAGCCGCAGAGCGTCGAGGGCTACAAGGGCTTCCCGGCGGCCGGCCCCGCCGACGGCCAGATCTGTTCCGGCGGCCACAGCGAGTTCGCCCAGCTCGACGACCCCCGCGGCGGCACCTGGCCCGCGACCCGGGTGAACTCCGGCCAGAGCTTCGACTTCCGCTGGCAGTTCACCGCGAACCACTCCACCACCGACTTCAGGTACTACGTCACCAAGAACGGCTGGGACCCCACCAAGCCCCTCACCCGGGCCTCCCTCGATCCCCAGCCCTTCCTCGTCGTCCCCTACAACGGCGGCCGCCCCGACATGACCACGATCCACCGCGGCACCATGCCCGCCGGCAAGACCGGACGGCACATGATCCTCGCCGTCTGGACCGTCAACGACACCGCGATGGCCTTCTACGCCTGCTCCGACGTTCAGTTCTGACGCAACGTCAGCTACCCTCCGGCGGCATGCGGACGACGACCACCACGACCGAAGCCGAACGCGCGGCCGGAACCGTCGCGGAGCTCATCGCGCACCAGTGGGGCGACCACCGGCCCGGGCTGAAGTACGGCGCGGAAGGCGTGCAAGCCAGGCAAGGCGGCCAAGGCGGCCAAGGCGCACAAGGCACACAAGGCGCGGCGGCCACCCCCGGGGCGGACACCCCGACGCCCGCCACCGTCCTCAGCCGCCACCGCGCCGCCCAGGAGGCCGCCGCCCGCGCCGCGCTCCTCGCCGACCTCCTGCCGCCCGGGGCGGAGCCGCACGTGGGGGTGCTGCTCGACAACACCCCCGAGTTCCCCTTCTGGCTCGGCGCGGCGGCCCTCGCCGGGGCCGCCGTCGCCGGGATCAACCCCACCCGGCGCGGCCCCGAACTGGCCCGCGACGTCCTGCACACCGACTGCCGCCTCCTCGTCACCGAGCCCGCCCACCTCCCGCTCCTGCGCGGCCTCGACCTGCCCGGCGTCCGCATCCTCGTGACCGGCACCGAGGAGTACGAGACCCTGCTCGCCCCCTACGCCGCCGCCAAGCCCGGCGAAGCCCACGTCCGCCCCGGCGGCCCCCGCCCGGACACCCGGCTGCTCCTCTACTTCACCTCCGGCTCCACCGGCGCCCCCAAGGCCGCCGTCTGCAGCCAGGGCCGGCTCGCCGCCGCCGGCCACTCCCTGGCCCGCCACTTCCGCGTCACCCCCGACGACGTCCACTACGTCTGCATGCCCCTCTTCCACGGCAACGCCGTCATGGCCTGCTGGCTGCCCGCCCTCGCCGCCGGCGCCCCCGTCGCACTGCGCCGCCGCTTCTCCGCCTCCGCCTTCCTGGACGACGTACGCGGCTACGGGGCCACCTACTTCACCTACGTCGGCCGGGCCGTCCAGTACCTCCTGGCCACCGAACCCCGTCCCGACGACCGTGACCACACCCTGCGCCTCGGCTTCGGCACCGAGGCCGGGGCCGTGGACGCCGCCCGCTTCGCCGAGCGGTTCGGGGTCCGCCTGGTCGAGGGCTACGGGGCCACCGAGGGCGGCGCCTCCGTCCAGAGGACCCCCGACACCCCGCCGGGCGCCCTCGGCCGGGCGGGGGCCGGCGACGACCTGGCCGTCGTCGACCCGGAGACGGGCCGCGAATGCCCCCCGGCCGTCCTCGACGCGCGGGGCCGCCTGCGCAACGGGGAGCAGGCCATAGGCGAGCTGGTCAACCGGGGCCGCAGCCACTTCGAGGGCTACTGGCGCAACCCCGAGGCCGAGGCGGCCCGCACCCGTGCGGGCTGGTACTGGACCGGTGACCTGTTCTTTCGCGACCCGGACGGATTCCTCTACTTCGCCGGCCGCACCGACGACCGGCTGCGCGTCGACAGCGAGAACCTGGCCGCCGCGGTGATCGAGAACATCCTGGCCCGCTGGGAGGCGGCGGCCGCCGTCGCCGTGTACGCGGTCCCGGACGAGGTGGCGGGCGACCAGGTGATGGCGGCCGTGGCCCTGCGCGAGGGCGCCTCCTTCGACCCGGAGGCCTTCACCGCCTTCCTCGCCGCCCAGCCGGACCTGGGGACGAAGATGGCCCCGCGCTACGTCCGGATCCTCGACGCCATGCCCGTCACGGCGACGAACAAGGTCCACCGGGCCGCCCTGCGCCGCACCGGCTTCCTCGCCCCGGAACGCGTCTGGCACCGCGTCGCCGGGACCTACCGCCCCCTCGACGGGCCGGCCCTGGAAGCGCTGCTGGCGGTGTACGGGACCCAGGGCCGCCGGGACCTCCTGGACCGCTGAGCGGAACCGCGGGGAGCGCGGACCCCTCTTCAAGGGAAAGGGGGGTTCCCATGACCACCACCACACCACCGGCCCAGCCGTCGGCCGCGAAGGCATGGGCGGCTGCGGCGGGCCTGCTCCTGAGCCTCGCCCTGGCGGCCTGCGGCACCCACGTCGCGGGCCGGGCGGCCCCGCCCTCTCCCCTCCCGGCCTCCCCGACCTGCGGCCAGGCCGCCCCGGACACCCCGACCGAGGACGAGACGGCCCGCGCCCCCGAGCCGCCGACCGAGGACGAGCCGCCCCGTCCGCCCGAGCCGCCGACGGAGGACGAGCCGCCCCGCCCGCCCGAGCCGCCCACGGAGGAGCAGACGGCCCGCACCCCGGAACCGCCCACGGAGGACGAGCCGCCCCGTCCTCCCGAGCCCCCCACCGAGGAGCGGACCGCCACCACCCCCCAGCCCCCCACCGACGGCGGCGCGCACCCCTGCGCGGTGGTGGACGGCTGGTACGACATGACCCGCGACTTCGGCGCCTACTACGACCGCCACCGGACCGGCGCGGACGGGCTCATGCCGCCCGGCAGCGTCAAGGACGTCCGGGTCCGCAGGACCGGCGGGACCTCGGAGGCCCGGGTCGCCTTCACCACCGGTTCCGTCGGCAAGGGCCTCGGCGAGGACGCCCGCCGGGTCGCGCAGGTCTTCGCGGACTGGCGCCACGAGGTCTACGGGGACACCGGCACGGTCCGGGTCCGCACCCCCGACGGGACCGAGATCGCCGCCCTCCCCTGGTGACCGCGAAACCTGGTTTGGAGCACCCCTCGGGACCAGGTAGTATTTTCTCTGTCAGCAAGCGCCGCTAGCTCAGTTGGTTAGAGCAGCTGACTCTTAATCAGCGGGTCCGGGGTTCGAGTCCCTGGCGGCGCACCTGATCTTCGGGCGGTTTCCGGTTCACCGGGAACCGCCCGAAGTGCTTTCCGGGCCCCGCCCGCAGGGCCTCGTGGCCCCCGGTGGCCCGCCCTTCAGAGCGTGAGCGACAGCAGCAGCGGCGCGGCCTTCCGGTTCAGGGCGTCGGCGGCGGCACGCAGCCGGTGGGCGTGCTCGACCGGCATGGACAGCGCCAGACAGCCCACGGCCGCCCCGGCCGTGATCGGGACGGCCGCGCAGACCGTGCCCACCGCGTACTCCTGGAGGTCCAGCACGGGAACCGTGGCCGGCTGGCTGTCCAGCTTCGAGAACAGGATCCGCTCGTTCACGATCGTCTTGGACGTCAGCCGGGCGATCTTGTGCCGGGAGAGGTGGTCGCGGCGCCCGTTCTGGTCGAGCTGGGTGAGCAGGCACTTGCCGACCGCGCTGGCGTGCGCCGCCGAGCGGAAGTCGACCCATTCGTGGACCTTCGGGGTGCGCGGGCTGTCCGCGAACTGGGTGATCCGGACCTCGCCGTCCACGTAACGGCTGATGTAGACGGCCGCGCCGACCGAGTCGCGCAGCCGGTCCAGGGTGTCCTGGAGCTTCTCCTGGAGGGCCTGCTGGCGGTCGGCCCCGGACCCGAGCAGGACGAGGGAGTCGCCTATGGCGTAGGCGCCGTCGGAGACCTGGAGGACGTACCCCTCCCGGCGCAGCATGAGGAGCATCGGAGCGAGATGGACCGCGGGCAGGCCGGTCTCACGCGCGATCTGCACGTCGGTCACACCGCCGGTGTGCCGCGAGATCGTTTCGAGTACGCGCAGGGCGTACTGCACCGAGTGGAACGGCGCGGTCGGCTCGGGCTTCAGCGCCACGGTTTCCCCCTACCAGGTTGTTACCGCTTGCTCTACCACGATAGCCATCAAGAGGCCCACGTGGAGCGTCTGTTGGGGAGATTGATGGCTTAATCAAGTTCCCCTGCCTGGGACTACCCACTTGGCATATGCCACGGTCATGAACCTGCCCCGGTCTGCCGGGAATGACCGGACGGCGCCCGCCGTTCCCCTTCTCCGTACGGACGCCGCGTGGGGCGTAGGAGAGCCGGACGGAACGGGAGCGACGACGATGAGCGACACCGAGGGCACGGGACCCGAGGGCAGGGGACCCGAGGGTCCGGCAGCCGGAGCCGACCCCGTCCGCGGGACCGTCCGGGGCGAGGCGCCGGTGCCGCTGTCGGTCCTCGACCTGGTCACCGTCGGCGCGGGCAGCACCGCGTACGACTCCCTCCGCACCAGCGTGGAGATATCCCGGCTCGCCGAGTCCCGCGGCTACCACCGGCACTGGGTCGCCGAGCACCACTCCATGCCCGGCGTCGCCAGCTCCTCCCCGGCGGTGATCCTGGCCCACCTCGCCGCGCACACCTCCCGCATCCGCCTCGGCTCGGGCGGGGTCATGCTGCCCAACCACGCACCGCTGGCCGTGGCCGAGCAGTTCGGCACCCTGGAGGCCCTCGCCCCCGGCCGGGTCGACCTCGGCCTCGGCCGGGCGCCGGGCACCGACCCCCGGACGGCCGCCGCGCTGCGCGGGCCCGGACGGCTGGACGAGGCGGCGGACGAGTTCCCGCGCCGGCTCGCCGAGCTGACCCGCTTCCTCGACGACGACTTCCCCGACGGGCACCCCTACGCCCGGGTCCACGCCGTGCCCGGCCCGGTGCAGGGGCCCGCCGCGCGGCCGCCGATCTGGCTGCTGGGCTCCTCCGGTTTCAGCGCCCGCCTCGCGGGGGAACTCGGCCTGCCCTTCGCGTACGCCCACCACTTCTCCGCCGCCGGCACCCTGCCCGCCCTCGACCTCTACCGCGAGAGCTTCCGCCCCTCGGCCGTGCTGGACGCCCCGTACGCCCTCATCGGGGTCTCGGCGCTCGCCGCCGACACCGACGAGCAGGCCCGCGCCCAGGTGCTCGCCGGCGCCCTGTCGATGCTCCGGCTGCGCAGCGGCCGGCCCGGGCTGGTCCCGACGCCCGAGGAGGCGGCCGCGTACGCCTTCTCGCCGCTGGAGCGGGAGTTCGTGGACGGCTGGCTCGCGAACGTCGTCCACGGCACCCCCGACGAGGTCCGCGAGGGGCTCGACGGGCTGGTGAAGCGGACGGGCGCCGACGAGCTGATGCTGACCGCCAACGGGCACGGCGGGGCCGCCCGGCTGCGCTCGTACGCGCTCGTCGCAGATGCGTACAGGATGCCGACCGGCCTCTAGTTCCGGGCTCGATCCCCACCGGACGCAGGAGAACGGGGTTTGGCTGGTTTGTTGCCGAAACCTTGCCGGAGCATGGCCTAAGGCATCCTTAAACCGCTCGTCACCCGGGGTGGCGGGCGGTTTCTTCTGTGCTCCCACGCCTCTGACGAGGGCATTTACCGGCTCAGTGGTCTAGTCCTTCTTTGGTCCAAACCATTGACTGGGGTGTGCCGTGATCGCTATCACTTCTCTCACCCGAAGCTGATGCGTTCCCCTCCCACCCCCCGGAGGCAGTTCATGCACATCCGTAAACCCCTCGTCGCGGCCGCCGCCACGGCCGCGCTGGCAGCCGGAGCGCTGGCCGCCTTCGCGGGACTGGGTACCGCCCAGGCCGCCGACGCCGCCACCGCCTCGGGCACCGCCGCCGGCGGCGTGCGGATCGCCTACTACGACCAGTGGAGCGTGTACGGCAACGCGTTCTACCCCAAGCACCTCGACACCCGGGGCATCGCGGGCAAGCTCGACGTCATCAACTACTCCTTCGGCAACATCCACCCCACCGACCTCACCTGCTTCGAGGCGAACAAGGCGGCGGGCGACGACAACAACCCCAACGCCGGTGACGGCGCGGGTGACTCGTACGCCGACTACAGCAAGTCCTTCAGCGCGGCCGACAGCGTCAGCGGGGTCGCCGACAAGTGGGACCAGCCGATCGTGGGCGTCTTCAACCAGTTCAAGCAGCTGAAGGCGAAGTACCCCAACCTGAAGATCAACATCTCGATCGGCGGCTGGACCTACTCCAAGTACTTCAGCGACGCGGCGAAGACCGACGCCTCCCGCAAGAAGTTCGTGTCCTCCTGCATCGACCAGTACATCAAGGGCAACCTGCCCAAGGCCGACGGCTACGGCGGCCCCGGCGCGGCGGCCGGCATCTTCGACGGCATCGACATCGACTGGGAGTACCCCGGCTCGTCCGGCGGCCACCTCGGCAACCACTACGCCCCCGAGGACAAGCAGAACTTCACGCTGCTGCTCAAGGAGTTCCGCGACCAGCTCGACGCCTACGGCCAGGCCAACGGCGGCAAGAAGTACCTCCTGACCGCGGCCCTCCCGGCCGGCCAGGACAAGATCAAGTACATCGAGACCGACAAGATCGGCTCGTACCTCGACTACGCCAACATCATGACGTACGACATGCACGGCGCCTGGGACGGCGACGGGCCGACGTACCACCAGTCCCCGCTGCTGAACTCGGCCGCCGACCCGACCGACCCGATCGCCCCGGGCACCCAGAAGTACGGCATCAAGAACGCCATCGACTCCTGGCTCGACGGCAACCCGGCCTACGGCATCGCGGGCGGCTTCCCCGCCGGCAAGCTGACCCTCGGCTACGAGTTCTACTACCGCGGCTGGAAGGGCGTCCCCGCCGGCACCACCAACGGCCTCGCCCAGACCGCCACCGGCCCCTCCGGCGCCCGTCCGACCTCCCAGCAGGCCGGCATCGCCAACTACAAGGAGCTCGGCGGGATCGTCGACAACCCGGCGACCACCTTCTGGGACGACCAGGCCAAGGCCTCGTACTTCTACAAGGACGGCGAGTTCTTCACCGGCCTGAACCAGAAGTCCATTCAGGCCCGGGTCGACTACGGCAAGAGCCGCGGCCTGGCCGGCGCGATGATGTACTCCCTGCTCGGCCTGGACGACAAGACCACCCTGCTGAACCAGATCAACGACGCCCTCGGCGGCGCCACCACGCCCCCCACCACCCCGCCGACGACGCCCACCACCCCGCCCACGACGCCCACCACCCCGCCGCCGACGACCCCGCCGACCACCGGCTGCGGCAGCACCCCGGCGTACGTCGCGGGCCAGGTCTACACCGCCGGCAGCGAGGTCTCGTACAACGGCCGGAAGTGGAAGGCCCAGTGGTGGACGCAGAACGAGGTGCCCGGCACCACCGGTGAATGGGGTGTCTGGAAGGACCTCGGCGCCTGCTGATCGCCCCCCACCCGGCGCCGAGCGCCGACCGCCCCCGCGCCTCCGCCGAGGCCGGGGGCGGCCGTGCGTCTGCCGGGCGGCGGCGTCCGCCGGACGGCGCCCGTCAGAGGTGGCGCACGTCCGGCCGCGCGCTGATCATCTCGGCGATCCGCTCCGGGGCCACCGCGCGCGAGTACAGCCAGCCCTGCCCGGTGTCGCAGCCGACCCGCCGCAGCCGCGCCGCCTGCCCGGCGGTCTCCACGCACTCGGCCGTCACCGTCAGCCCCAGCCGGTGCGCGAGCTGCACCAGGGCCTCCACGATGGTCTCGTCGGCCGGGTTCGGGTGCGTGCCCTCCTCGTAGCGGAAGCCCCGCACGAACGAGCCGTCCAGCTTCAGCACCGACACCGGCAGCCGCGACAGGTAGGCCAGGTTCGAGTACCCGGTGCCGAAGTCGTCGATGGCGATCCGCACGCCCATGTCGCTCAGCGCCTGGAGGGCCTGCAGGGGCCGCCCCGCCGAACCCATCACCGCGGACTCCGTCAGCTCCAGCTGCAGCAGCTGAGGGGCCAGCCCGGTCTCGGCGAGGATCTCCGCGACGTCGCCCACCAGGTCCGAGTCCCACACCTGGCGCACCGCCACGTTCACCGACACGAACACCGGCGAGTCGCTGGGCTGCTCGATCTGCCAGCGCCGCGCCTGCCGGCACGCCGTACGCAGCACCCACTGCCCCAACTGGACGATCGACCCGTCCTCTTCGGCGATGCCGATGAACCGATTCGGCGTCAGCGTGCCGAACTGCGGGTGGTTCCAGCGCACCAGGGCCTCGACCCCGCGCACCACCCCGCTCTCCAGGTCCACCAGCGGCTGGTACTCCAGCTCGAACTCGCCCCGCTCCACCGCCGGGCGCAGCGAACTCGACAGCGCCTGGCGGGTCATCCGGTGCGCGTTGCGCTCGGGGTCGAAGAGGGTCCAGCGGGCCTTGCCGTCGGCCTTCGCCCAGTACAGGGTCGTGTCAGCCGCCTGCATCAGGCCCGTCGCCGAGGTCCCGGCCGCGTCCCGCTCCACCACGCCGATCGACGCCGACACCGACAGCCGCTGCCCGGCCAGGTCGAAGGGCTCCTGTACGGCGGCCAGCACGCTGCGCGCCAGCTCCGCGAGCTGTTCCGTGCCGGTGGAGTCCTCGACCAGCAGCGCGAACTCGTCACCGCCGAGCCGGGCGACGAGGTGCCCGCCCGAACGCCCGTACCCGGACTGGTCGGCGCACTGGGTCAGCCGGGCCGCGACGGCGGTCAGCAGCCGGTCGCCGACCCGGTGGCCCAGGGTGTCGTTGACCGCCTTGAACCCGTCGAGGTCCAGGTAGCACAGGCCGATCCGGCCCGTCCCGGCCCCGCCGCCGTAGGACGAGGCCTCCAGGGCCGCCGAGAGCCGCTCGAAGAACAGCGCCCGGTTGGGCAGGCGGGTCACCGGGTCGTGCATCTGCAGGTGGCGCAGCCGGGCCTGGAGGTCGCGCCGGTCGCTGATGTCGGCGACCGACAGCAGGACGTCCGGGGTGCCGGGCACCGGGCCCAGGGTGACCTCGGTCCACAGGGAGTGCCCGTCGGGGTGCTTGAGGCGGCGCGTGCAGCGCAGCCGGGCCTGCCGTCCGCGCAGCACCTCCTGGTAGGCCTGCCAGGTGCGGGCCTCCGCGGCGAGGTCCACCAGGTCGGCGGCGCACTGCCCGGCGAGCTCGTGCGGCTCGCTGCCCAGCAGGCCGGCGAGGGCCCGGTTGGCGGCGATGACGTCCCCGCCGCGGCCGACGAGGGCCATGGCGAGGTGGGCCGCGTCGAAGGCGGCGCGGTAGTCGCGCGGCTCGCCGCTGCCGCAGCCGATCGCCGAGGCGGCTCTGACGTCGGATCCGGGGTCGGCGGCTCCGGCCGTGAGCCTCGGCGGCGGCGCCGACATGCCCGGCACGGCCGGCACTGCTGGGTGACGCTCCGTAAGGGCCGATCGGATGCTGTCGGCCGCCGATCCGGTTCCCTCTGAGCTTCCGTTCACCGTTGGCTCCCGCAGTGTTCGTGAGTGTCGGTGCAGGAAAGTGTGCCGATCATAGAGGCTGACGGAGGCCCTATCCAGCGGCGTCGCCGTGTGGGGCACGGGCCGTCGCCGTGCTGACGCCCCGTCGGGCCGTTGCTGACGCCTCGTCGGCCGCGGGTGCGTGATCGATTCCGCTCGTCTGGGGGCGCACCGGGCCCGGGTCTGATCTCGCGTGATCGATCGTGACGTTCTGTAGACAGGGGCGTGAAGTCCGTGGGTCACCGGCTTGCCGTAGCGCTCACTCGTGTGGGGCAGGGGAACGGTGCATAAGTAGGACAATCGCCCCAAGGTGGATGGAACAGGACGAATCCACCACCGGAGGTCGATGTGCCGCGTCAGCTGACACCCGGGGGAGTGGACTGCTCCCGCATGCGAAGTACGGCGGCCATCCTCACCTCGATGACGGCGCTCGCCGCCATGTCGCTCGTCGCGGGACCCGCCGTCGCCGCCGGACCCGCCACCGGAGGGCCCTGCGCGCTGACCCGCACGGCCGCGCACCACTCCCTCGGCCTGGACACCTGGAACCGGGCCTACCCCAAGCCGGTGCGCACCCTCAACGCGGTGATGGTCTTCCTCTCCTTCCCCGACCACCAGACCGCCGTCAGCCCCGCCGAGCTGGCGGCCGACTACTTCCCGGCGACCAGTGACTTCTTCGAGCGGGCCTCCTACGGGCGGTTCCGGCTGGTCCCGCACCCGCAGGAGCGGTGGATCCGGATGCCCAGGCCGTCGACCGCGTACGGGATACAGCGCGACTGGGCCTCGGACGCCCGGGCCGCCTACCTGCGGGACGCGGTCGCCGCCGCCGACCCGCTGGTGGACTTCAGTGCGTACGACATCGTGTACTTCGTCGCCGACCCGAACGCCCCCGGCGTGGACTCCGACGCCACCAAGGTCGTCAACTTCGACCGCCCCCTGCGGGCCGACGGCACCGACCTGCGGCGGATCGTCACCGTCTTCGAGCGGCACCCGCCGGACCGCAACGTGCTGGCGCACGAGACCGGGCACGTCTTCGACCTGCCCGACCTCTACCACCGGCCGACGGACGGCAAGGGCGACTGGGACACGTACGTCGGCGACTGGGACGTCATGGGCAGCCAGTTCGGGATGGCCCCGGACCTGTTCGCCTGGCAGAAGTGGAAGCTGGGCTGGCTGGACGCCTCCCAGGTCGACTGCGTGCGCTCCGGGACCTCCCTGCACACCCTCCAGCCGCTCGCGCAGCCCCTGCAGCCCGGCGGCACGGGCGGCACCCGGCTCGCGGTGATCCGTACGGGCCCGGGCAGCGCGATCGCGGTCGAGGCGCGGGGCTCCGCCGGCAACGACGGGGACACCTGCACGGAGGGGGTCCTGGTCTACCGGGTCCGCAACGAGGCGGCGTCGGGTGGCGGTCCGATCGAGGTACTGGACGGCCATCCGCGCACGGAGGCCTGCTGGGACCGCTCGGTGTACCCACCGCTGGCCGACGCTCCGCTGGAGGTCGGGGAGACCTTCACCGTCCCGGGGGAGCGGATCACGATCGAGGTCGCGGACCGGACGCAGTCGGGGGCGTACACGGTGAAGATCACGACCTGAGGCGCCGCCGTCTCCCGTCCCCGCCGAACGAAGAAACCCCCCACTCCGAAGAGTGGGGGGTTTCTCCCGTCTGTGCGCCGCCAGGGACTCGAACCCCGGACCCGCTGATTAAGAGTCAGCTGCTCTAACCAACTGAGCTAGCGGCGCTTGCTGACGTCGTAGACATTAGCATCCGAATCCGCCGAACCAAAAATCGATACCGGGGCCAGACCCCGTGCGGCGTGCAGGAACGCCCACAGGAGGCAGTCCGGACCGGGCAGCCAGGGCAGCCGCGTGTCCGGAGCCACCAGCCACCGCGAGGGCCCGCGGCCGGGCTCCAGCGGGGGCACGGTGACGGCGTCGCCGTGGCCGTGGCAGAGGGGGGCCGGGGCCGGAGCGGTGGGCCCCCACTCCTCCCAGGCGAGCAGCGCGGGGAGCCGCTGGGCGGTGCCGGGGGAGGCGAAGAGCAGCATCCGCCCCCGGTGCACGGCGGCGGGCCCGGAGCCGGGGCCCCGCTCCCAGAGCAGGTCCAGCATGCGCCGGCCGAGGACGACCGGAACGTTGACGACGTCGAACGCGGTCCCGCAGGGCAGCACCGCGGGGGCATCGGGCCTCCCCTCCCACACGGCGAGGGTGCTCCTCGGATGCGCGGAAGCCGAGGCCAGCCAGGCGGCGCCCTGCGGGGTGACCTGGGTGGCGGGCGCGGAACCGGTAGCCGGGCCGGGGGCCGTCGTCAGGATCGTCATATGCCATTGTCTACCGCGCGTAGTGTGTCCGTTCCCACGAGTTACCGAAAACCGGGACGGGGTGGGGTGGATTGCGCTATCTTGCGCGGCGCGTGTGGGGGTAGGGGTGGGGTGGGACCCCCGACTCCGCCCCCTCACCCCTCCGGCGTAGCCCCCCGCTGCAGGTCTTCGCCGAACTCGATCATGCGGCGGGCGTAGTCCTCGGTCCATTCCGCCGCCTCGGCGATGGCTGCCGGTGACAGGCGGTCGAAGCGGCGGGGGTCCGCCAGCTGGGCCGCGGCCAGGGCCTGGAACTCCTCCGCCCGGTTCTGCGCGGCCCGGAAGGCCAGCGTCAGTTCCGTCGCCCGGGCCAGCAGCTCCCGCGGGTCCTCGATCGACTCCAGGTCGAAGAAGTGCTCCGGGTCCGCGACGGCCTCCGAGGGCTCGAAGAGCAGCGGCGCGGGCCGCTGCCTCCGCTCGGTCCGCTCGGGCTCAGCCATGCGTGTCCTCCTGCGCGTACGTAGTCCTCCGGGGCCACCCTCTATTGTCCAACGCCGCGCAAGGGTGCCCGGCGTCACGCCGTCGCGGGCTCCTTCACCAGCGCCGCGATGTCGTCGAGCACGCCCGAGACCTCCGCCGCCAGGCCCTCCGGGGCCTCGAAGCCCTCGGCGCCGAGCAGGCCGAGGACGCCGGGGACCGCCACCGAGCGGGCGGCCGGCACCAGGCCGACCTGGGTCAGCACCGGCAGCAGCATCTCGGCGGCCGGGGTGCCGCCCGTGCCGCCCGCGCTGTAGCTGACCAGGCCGACCGGCTTGCCCTGCCACTCGCTGTAGAGGAAGTCGACGGCGTTCTTGAAGGGGGCGGTGAAGCCGCCGTTGTACATCGGCAGGACGAACACGAAGGCGTCGGCGGAGTCGATGAGCGCGCTCCAGTCGCGGGTGTGCTGGTGGGCGTAGTTGCCGCTGGAGGGGAACTCCGGCTCGTCCAGGAACGGCAGCGCGATCTCGGCGAGGTCCACCGGGGTGACCTCGAAGGTGCCGTGCTCGCGGGCGAGGTCCGCGATCCACCGGGCGAGCGGGCGGCCCGCGGAGGTGGGGCGGTTGGCGGAGGAGATGACGTGCAGGCGGGTCATGGCGTGAACTCCCTTGGGATGCGGACGTGATGTGTGATGCACAGTCTTGTTGTTGACGTGTCACCTAGGGAAGTCGACAGTGCGTGATATGTCAACTAGGTAAGTGATGTGTCACCCACTTCGCTAGGCTGCCCCCATGACCGAAGTGCCCGAGCCCGCCCACCCCCGCTGGCTCACCGAGTCCGAGCAGGACGCCTGGTACGCCTGGCGTCGGATGTTCCCCCTCGTCAACGCCGAGATCGCCCGCGACCTCCAGCAGGACAGCGCGCTGTCCGAGGCCGACTACGACGTCCTGTCGGTGCTCGGTTCGACCGACGGCCACCGCATGCGCATCACCGCGCTCGCCGGGCTGATGCGATGGTCCCGCAGCCGGCTGTCCCACCAGCTCACCCGCATGGAACAGCGCGGCCTGGTACGCCGCGAGGAGGTCGCCACCGACGGCCGCGGCGCGGAGGTGGTCCTCACCGAGGCCGGGGTGGGCGCCATCACCACGGCCGCGCCCCACCACGTGGAATCCGTGCGCCGCCACCTGATCGACGTCCTGACGCCGGATCAACTGCGCGTCCTCGCCGAGATCGGCGAGACCCTCCGCCGCACCTTCGGCGCCACGCGCAAATAGCCCGCCGCACGGCCGCCCCCGTCCCGCGGGCCGAATCAGCCCCTACGGCCGCCAGGCCACCCGGTGTTCGGCCAGGTGGGACAGGACCGAGTGGTTGGCCTCCCAGCCGTCGGGGAACTTGATCGTCGCGCCCAGCTGGACCGGTTCCGTCGACGGGTGGTCGTCCAGGAGTTCCGCTATGCCCGCCCGGGCCACCACCACGCAGGCGTGGCGGTGGCGGGAGGCCAGGACGCACAGGCGGCCCGTCTCCAGGTGGAACGCCGTCGCGTCCGGGCGGCCCGACAGGGGGTGCAGGACCACCGTGAGGTCGTACTCGCGGCCCTGGAGGCGGTTCGCCGTGTCCACCGTGACCCCCGTGACGCCCAGGGACGCCAGGGCCGAGCGGATCGCGGCCGCCTGGTCCCGGTGGGCGGTGCCCACCGCGACGCGGGCCGGGGTCAGCGGGGAGGGGGCGGGGGACTGCTCGTCCGCGGTGACCGCCCCGCGGTCCAGGGCGCGGCGGACCACCAGGGCCACCGCCCCGACCGCCTCCGGGTCCGTGCGCGGGGTGTGCCGGGCGGGGAGCTCCAGCAGGCCCCAGCCCGACTCGGCCGCCTCGTCCAGCACCCGGTCCGGGCCGGAGCCGTCCGACGGCACCCCGTACGCGAGCCGCCGCTCGCCCGGACCCGTCCCGCTGCGGAACTGCGAGTACGGGTAGAAGGCGCGCGAGACCAGCGGCGCGGCCGTCGCCGGCAGCCGCCACGACACCGGCAGCCGGTGCTGCGGCAGCTGCGGGTTGTGGGCCAGGAGGGTGCTCACCGCCGAGGCGGAGGGGTCGTAGGACAGCCCGGCCCACTGCTCCGCGCCGACCACGCTGAACGGGTCCAGCTGCCCCGGGTCGCCCACGAACAGCGCCCGTTCGAACAGCCCGGCCACGGCCAGCAGCGCGTCGGAGCGCATCTGGTACGCCTCGTCGACGATCGCGTGCTCCCAGGGCTCCGCCTTCACGTACGCCCACTTCGCGGCCGTGGAGATGGTGATCGGCAGTTCCGCGAGGTCGGCCGGCTTCGCGGAGAGGGTGACCGACGGGAGCTCCCGCAGCGCGGGGTCGTAGGCGTCGGCGTCGCTGCTGTGCAGGCGGCCGACCTTCAGCTCCGGGTCCTTGGCGGCGAGCCGCAGCACCAGGTCGTCGACCTGCGCATTGGTCTGCGCGACCACCATCAGCCGGCGCCCGGCGGCGGCCAGTTCCCGGGCCGCGCGCACCACGAGCGTCGACTTGCCGGCCCCGGGCGGGGAGTCGACGACCACGCCCCGCTCGCTGCCGTGCAGGGTGTCGTGGAGGATGGCGTCGGTCGCCCGGCCGGCGGCCGCGCCCGGGTCGAAGGCGGTGGTCACAGCAGGTCCTCGTCGGTCACGGCGTCCAGGGCGGGGGCGGTCGCGGAGCCCGGCGGCCCGCCGTGCGTCCACGGGGTGTTCTCCGGGTCGGGCAGCTTCGGGCCGCCGCGCGCGTCGTGCTCGAACAGGGTCCAGCACACCCGGTCGCCCTTCTCCGGCACCGAACCCGCCACCGGCTCCCGGCCCGCGCCCATCTTGTCGAGGACGCGCAGCAGCAGCTGCCCGTCCTCCTCGCGGCCGACGAACTCGAAGGCCTGCTGGCGGCCGTCCAGCGAGCGGAACACCTTCCCGCCGCCCTCGTCCGCCAGCTGCGGCCGGTCCTCGGTGGACACCGTCAGCAGCGGACGCGGCCGGGGCCGCTTGCCCTCCGTCCACTCCATCACCACCTCGGTGACCTCACCGGCGAAGGCCTCGCCCGCGAACCGCCGGCCCGCCATCACCAGCGGGTCGTCCAGGGCCTCCTGCGCGTCCAGCCGTACCTGCTCGGTCTCCCGCGTGGCCAGCTTCTGGGCCGCTGTCACCGCGTCGTCGCGGCGCGGCTGCGGCGGCTCGCCCGCCCGGATCCGGTCGCGGTGGCCGGTGAAGGACCAGCGGTCACGGGTCCAGCGTTCCTCGGTCCGCTCACCCGGCGGCAGGGCGCGCAGCAGGTCGATCGCCTCCCAGGTCTGCCACCACGTGCTCTGCATCTGGTCCACGACCAGCCGCCGGACCGCCCGCTCGGCGAGCCGCGCGGTGTCGCCGTCACGCGGCTCTCCCGCCGCCCGCGCCGCGTCGAACCTGGCGATCGCCGGTGCGAGGAGCTTGTTGTCGAAGAGCGGGTCGGTGGCCGGGCCGGCCGGCGGGACCAGCAGCTGGCCGTCCCGGTCCCGGCCGAGCTCCGCCCGCAGCGCCCATGCGGCGCCCGAGACGCCCTCGGGCGGGGCGATCCAGCCCAGCAGGGAGCCCAGGTGCTGGTCCTCCAGGTTGCTCTGGCCCGTCGCCCAGTGCCGGGCGAGCAGGTCGGTGGCGGACAGCAGCATCGAGGAGCCGGGCACCCGGGAGCGCTCGGCGAGGTGCGTGAACCAGCGGCCCAGCAGCGGGACCTGCGTGGGCACCGGGTACGGGTTCTCCGGGTCCTCCTCGGCGGTCCGGCGAAAGCGCATCGACCGGCCCAGCAGCCGTACGTATTCGATGCCCGCCCGGCTCGGCACGACGATCTGCGGCGCGTCCACGCACAGTTCGGCCTCGACCTTGACCTTCTTCCCGCTCTCCGGGTCGGTCTCGGTGCGTTCGGCCGGTTCGACGACGTCCGTGTAGGAGTCGATGTACGGCATCAGGTGCCGTGCCAGGTCGGCCAGGAACTCCCAGCGCAGGTCCCGGTCGCGCGGCTGCGGTATGACGAGGATCCGCGGCTCGTGCCGGTCGGTGCCCAGCATCGCGCCGAGCGGGGCCCCCGCCTCACCGGCGGTGGTCAGCGGTACGAAGACCAGAGGCTGCGCGCTCAGGTGGCGGTGCCGTACGGTCGCCAGCGGCCGGGCGCGGCCCGCGCGGACCGCCTCCAGCCGGGCCAGGGTGCTCAGCAGGGGCATTCGGGGGTCTCCGGGGCCGGGTGCGGGGGTCGGGCGGCGGCCTGCTCCAGCGCCTCGGCGCGCAGCCGGGCCGCCTGGCGCAGCGCGTCCGCCGTGGGGTCGCCGTCGGGGCCCGCGCCGGCGGCCGCCGCGAGGGCCTCCTCGACGGTGTCGAGCCCGCCCAGCTCCCCGCGGACGGACCGGCCGAGCGTGGCGGGGTCCCCGGCGGCGCGGGAGCGCTCGCGGCAGTGGAAGGCCAGCTCGCAGGCGGACAGGCACTCGGGGGCGTAGGCGGCGGAGACGGCGGAGACGGCCTCGGTCAGCTCCTCGACGGGGCGGGCGGGGTCGAAGCAGAGCCCCTCCGGCAGGCCGGCGGCCAGGTCCTCGATCCGGGTCAGCCGCTCCAGCTGGCGGCGGGTGACGGAGCGTTCGCGGCGGACGTCGACGAGCGCGGCGGTGGGCAGGTTGGAGAAGTCCTTCGGGCAGACCAGCAGCACCCGGTGGCCGACCTCGGCCCCGGTCAGCTTCCGGGCGGTCTGCTCCAGGGCCAGCACGTACACGGCGGCCTGCCGGGCGGCGGCGCCCACCTTCGCGGCGTCGGCGGCCCCGTCGATCATCGGGAACGACTTGATCTCCACCACGGTCCAGCGGCCGTCGGGGTGCACCACGACGGCGTCCGGTTCCAGGTAGGCGGGGGTGCCCGCCACCTCCAGGGCCAGCATCGGATGGTCCAGCAGGGTCCACGCCCCGGCGGCGGTGGCCTCCCGCAGGGCCAGGGCGGTCCGGGCGGCCCGGCCCTCCGGTCCGGCGGCGGTGAGGTCCGGCACCCGGGCGTCGGGTCCGGGCGGCTCGGCCCCGGCGCCAAGCCGGGCGTGCACCAGGCGCAGCAGCTCGGCCCCGCCGTCGCCCTTGACCTTGGCCTCGAAGGAGTTGCCCCGGATGATCGCGAACTGCGACTGGCCGAAAGTCGCGGGTGTCCCGAGGGCCGCGGCGAGGGCCGTCTTGTCCACTCCGGCGCCGTCGAGGATCGCCCGTCTGCCGCAGCCCGGGTTGGCGGCGAGCGCGGCGAGCGCCCGGGCGTCGAGCGGGCGGGGCGGCACGGCGGGGCCGCGCAGGTCAGCGAGCCGCTGCCGCAGTGTCGTCGTCTGGGGCGGGCTGCTGGGCGGGTAGGAGCTCACGGGCGGAAGTGTCCCATCCGCCACTGACAATCGTGGACGTACGGCTGAAACGGACCGGTTCTCGCCGTTCCCGGCCGTCCGCGCCCACGCCCGGCCCGCGGACGAGGAGCCGGCGGGCGCCCATCACGGCGGCCCCGGCGACGGCGTCGAGGAAGTAGTGGTTCGCGGTGCCCATGACCACCAGCGCGGTCAGCGCCGGATACGCCAGGCCCAGCCCCCTGACCAGCGGCGTCCGTGCGTGCCGCCACAGCAGGACCCCGCACCACAGCGCCCAGCCGACGTGCAGGCTGGGCATGGCGGCGTACTGGTTGGTCAGCGCCCCCAGCCCGCGCGGGGCGCTGGCCTCGGCGCCCCACCAGCCGTACGCGCTGAACCGGGCCATCGTGTCCGTGAACCCGTGCGAGGCGTCGAGCAGCCGGGGCGGACAGGTGGGCAGCAGGCTGAAGCCGGCCAGCGCGAGCAGGGTGGAGGCCACCAGCCAGCCGCGGGCGGCCCGGTAGTGCGCGGCCCGCCGGCGGTAGAGCCAGACGAGCACGGCCGGGGTGACCAGGTAGTGCAGGGAGGCGTAGGCGAAGTCGGCGGGTATGCCGAGGAGGGCCTCACGGGAGAAGAGACGATTCAGCGGTCTTTCGAGGGCGAGCCCGAGGAACTCCTCGGCACGCAGGATCGCCAGCCCGTGTCCGACGGCGAGGTCCGCGTCGCCCCGGGCGAGGAGCCTGCCGCCGGAGTACGCGCCGTAGACGAGCACCAGGAGCAGCAGCTCCGCCCGCCATCGAAGGGGCCGCTGCGGTGTCGTCATACGGTGTAAGACGCGCGCCCAGGGGGCGGAGTTGCCCTGCGTTCACGTCGTGGATGATGAAGGGACGACGGATTCGCGCGTCCCAGGGCGAACCACCACGTACCGGGAGAAACACAGATGGCCCCCCGCATCCTGCTGGCCCGCCACGGCCAGACGGCATGGTCCCTGCTCGGCAAGCACACCGGACGCACGGACGTGCCCCTGCTGGAGGAGGGCAGGCAGGGGGCGAAGCGGCTGGGCGAGCGGCTCGCCGGTGAGCCCTGGGCGTCGCTGCGCGGCCTGGAGGTGCGCACCAGCCCCCTGGTCCGCGCGAGCGAGAGCTGCGACCTGGCGGGCTTCGGGGCGCAGGCCGAGCCGTGGGACACCCTCATGGAGTGGCACTACGGCGACTACGAGGGGATGACCCCGGCCGAGATCCAGGCGGTCCGGCCGGGCTGGCTCATCTGGCGCGACGGGGTACCCGGCGGTGAGTCCGTCGCCGACGTGGCGGCCCGCGCGGACGAGGTGGTCGCCTGGGCCCGCTCGGCGGAACGGGACGTCCTGGTCTTCGCGCACGGGCACGTCCTGCGCACCCTGGCCGCCCGCTGGCTGGGCTTCGAGGCCTCCTTCGGCGCCCGCATCCGCCTGGACCCGACCTCCCTGTCGGTCCTGGGCTGGGCGTACGGGGCCCCGGCGCTGGAACGCTGGAACGACACGGGCCACCTGGAGGGCTAGGCGCCTAGGTGTATTGCCCAGTGAGGTTGGGGACGCGGCTGGCGGGTGGTTTGCCTGCGAGCGCGGTGTGTCCTCGGTGGTGATTGTAGGTGTGGAGCCACTTG
>NZ_JBEZWL010000034.1:0-59269 GCF_040648015.1 Streptomyces sp. NPDC029216
GCCGCGGGCGCCGCCGCTCCCACGGGCGGCGCGCCCGTCCCGGCCCGCCTCCGGCCCGGATACGCCACACGCGGCCCGGCGCCCGCGGCCGCAAGCGGGGCCGACAAGCCCGGCGGCAAGGGCAGCGCCCCGCTCGGCCGGTTCCTCGCCAAGGCCGCCGCCGTCACCGCCGGACTCACCGCAGCCGGGGCCGTGTTCGGCCTCGTACGCGACCAGACCATCGCGCACCTCTTCGGCGCCGGGCACGCCAGCGACGCGTTCCTCATCGCCTGGACCGTCCCCGAGATGGCCTCGACCCTGCTGATCGAGGACGCCATGGCCCTGCTGATGGTGCCCGCCTTCAGCCACGCCCTCGCCCGCCGCGCCGCCAGCCGGGCCGGGCTGACCCGCAGGGAAGCCCGCGCCGCCGACCCCGTACGCCTGCTCGTCGGGGCCACCCTGCCGCGCCTGACGGTCCTCCTCGCCGCCGTCGCCTCCCTCCTCGTCGTCGCCGCCCCCCTGGTCGTCGGCGTGCTCGCACCCGGCCTGCCCGACCCCGAACTGGCCGTCCAGTGCACCCGGCTGACCGCCCTCACCGTCCTCAGCTTCGGCATCGCCGGATACTTCAGCGCCGCCCTGCGCGCCCACCGGTCCTTCCTGCCCCCCGCCGCGATCTACGTCTCCTACAACGTCGGGATCATCGCCGTGATGGTCGCCCTCCACGCCGTGTGGGGCGTACGGGCCGCCGCCGCCGGGGTCGCCGTCGGCGGGCTGCTGATGGTGCTCGTCCAACTCCCCGCGTTCATCCGCAACGTCGGCTTCGGACCGCCCCGCGCCAAGGGCGCCCCGCGCAGCCAGCGCGACCGCGACCGGCCCACCCTCATCGCCTTCGGGATGATCGCCCCCGTCATCTCCTTCGCCGTCTTCCGCCAGTCCCAGGTCCTCGTCGAGCGCTTCCTCGCCGCCTCCCTGCCCCCCGGCGCCATCTCGCACCTCAACTACGCGCAGAAGGTCGCGCAGATGCCGATGGTGCTCTCCCTGATGATCTGCACCGTCACCTTCCCCGTCGTCGCCCAGGCCATGGCCGGCGGAGAACGCGAAAAGGCCCGCCGACGCGTCGAACAGGACCTCGCGCTCGCCTCCCTCGCCGTCCTCCTCGGCACGGCCCTCGTCATCGGCTACGCCCCGCAGATCATCGAAGTCCTCTTCGAACGCGGCGCCTTCACCCACCAGGACACCCTCACCACCGCGTCCGTCATGCGCGTCTACGGCCTCGGACTCCTCGGCCACTGCCTCGTCGGCGCCCTGTCCCGGCCCTTCTTCTCGACCGCCCGGCCCACCTGGTTCCCGGCGCTCGCGATGGGTGCCGGGCTGCTCGTCAACATCGCCGCCGGGGCCCTCTTCGTCGGCTGGTGGGGCACCTACGGCATCGCCGCCGCCAACGCCGCCGGCGTCACCGCCACCGCTGCCCTGCTCCTCACCGGCATCGGCACCCGCATCATCGCCATCCAGGCCCGCCGCGTCGCCGTCAGCATCGGCCGCCTCGCCGTCGCCGCCGTCGGCGCCTGCGGCACCGGCTGGCTCGCCGGCCCGATGATCCCCGACCCGCTGCTCAGCGCCGCCCTCGGCTGCCTGCTGGTCCCCGCCATGTTCGGGGCCACCGGAATGGCCATACGGGCCCTGGAGATCACCGCCCTGCCCGGCCAGATCGCCCAGCTCGCCGCACAGACCGCCGCCCAGACCGCCGCCCAGATCACCCAGCTCACCCAGAGGTTCCGCAATGCCCGCTGACACCGACACGGCATCCGCCGCCGTGGCGGCCCCCGCGCCGTGGGTCCTGATGTACCACTCCGTCGCCGAGTTCACCGACCCCGCCGAGGACCCGTACGGCATCACCGTCACCCCCGGCACCCTGGAAACCCAGCTGCTGTGGCTGCGCTCCCGCGGACTGCGCGGAGTGTCCGTCGGCGAACTGCTGCGCGCCCGCGCGGCCGGACGCGGCCACGGCCTCGTCGGCCTCACCTTCGACGACGGCTACGCCGACTTCCTCACCCGCGCCCTGCCCCTGCTGCGCCGCCACGAGTTCACCGCCACCCTGTTCGTCCTGCCCGGACGGCTCGGCGTCGACAACGTGTGGGACCCCCTCGGCCCCCGCCGGTCCCTCCTCACCGCCGAGCAGATCCGCGAGGTCGCGGCCGCCGGACAGGAGATCGGCTCCCACGGACTGCTCCACCAGGACCTCACCACCGCCTCCGACGACGTGCTCCGGCAGGAAGTGCGCGGCAGCCGCGAACTGCTGCGCGAACTCACCGGCACCCTGCCCGAGGGGTTCTGCTACCCGTACGGGCACCTCGACGCCCGCGTCATGGACGCCACCCGCGCCGCCGGATACGGGTACGCCTGCGCGATCTCCCCCGGACGCCTCGCCGGCCGCTACGCCCTGCCCCGTACGCACATCAGCCAGGCCGACGGGGCCGGCCGACTGCGGATCAAGGAACTGCGGCACGGCGCGCGCGAGCTGCGCCGGAAGGTACCGGTGCTGCGATGAAGGCCCTCCACATCATCACCGGACTCGGCGCCGGCGGCGCCGAACAGCAACTGCGGCTGCTGCTGCGCCACATGCCCATGCAGTGCGACGTCCTCACCCTCACCAACCCCGGTCCGGTCGCCGACGGGCTGCGCGCCGACGGCGTCCGCGTCGTGCACCTGGGCATGCGCGGCAACCGCGACCTCGGCGCACTGCCCAGACTGGTCCGCTTCATCCGGCGCGGCCGCTACGACCTCGTCCACACCCACCTGTACCGGGCCTGCGTCTACGGGCGCCTCGCGGCCCGCCTCGCGGGCGTCGGGGCGACGGTGGCCACCGAACACTCCCTGGGCGAGGCCGAGATCGAGGGCCGGCCGCTCTCCGGCGGGGTCCGCGCCCTGTACCTGGCCAGCGAACGGCTCGGCGCGGCGACGGTCGCGGTGTCGGACACCGTGGCGGCCCGCCTGGAGGGCTGGGGGGTGCCGGCCGCCCGGGTCCACGTGGTCCCCAACGGCATCGAGGCCGCCCGCTTCCGCTTCGACGAGGGCGTACGCCGCTCCACCCGCGCCCGCAGCGGGCTGCCCGAGCGGGCCTTCGTGGTCGGCGGGGTCGGACGGCTCGTGCCGGGCAAGCGGTTCGACGTCCTCGTACGGGCCGTCGCCGCACTGCCGGGAGCGCACCTGCTGCTCGCCGGGGACGGGCCGGAGCGGGCCGCGCTGCGGGCGCTCGCCGCCGAGCTGGGCGCACAGTCGCGGATCCACCTGCTGGGGGAGCGGGACCCGCTGGGCGACAGCCCCGACGGGCGCACGGCCGGGATCCCCGCGCTGCTGGCCGCCATGGACGTCTTCGTGTCCCCCTCGCGGGAGGAGGCGTTCGGGCTGGCCGTCGTCGAGGCCCTGGCCGCCGGGCTGCCGGTACTGCACGTCACCTGCCCCGCCATCGACGACCTCCCCGCCGTACAGGCGCCGGGGGCGCGGCGGATCGGCACGGGCACCGAGGAACTGGTCGCCGCGCTGCGGGGGCACATGGAGGCGGGGGCGCGCCGGCTGCCGGCGCCGCCGGTGGTGCGGCGGTACGACATCGCGCGCAGCGCGGAGCGGCTGCTGGACGTGTACGGGCTCGCGCTGGCCCTTCCGGTGCCGCGGCCCGCCGCGGGGCCGCGGGGCTCCGCCCCGGACCCCGCGCCCCCATCTCCCCCGGCCGCCGCCGGGACGGGCCCCCAGGCGGGGCTGGACATGGCCGCGCCCGGCGGGGACGGCTGACCCCCCTTCTTTCCGACGTACCTCCTCCCCCTTCACCAGGAAGCGAGCACCCCCATGGCCGACAGCGCCGACCAGAAGAAGTCCGACCACCGTTCCGGGAGGAAGCTCAGGCTCCTGCCGCCGCCCGCGTGGTGGCCGCTACCCGCCTGCGCCCTGCTCGGGCTGGCCGCCGGCGGGGCGTACGGGGTGCTCAAGGCACCCGAGTACGCCGCCACCAGCTACGTCGTCGCCGTACCGAACGAGACCACCGAGCCGGCCACCGCCCTCGGCTTCGCCCAGGCCTACGGCCGCATCGCCACCAGCAGCTCCACCCTCGCCTACGCCCAGCCCCGCGCGGGCATCGGCGCCCAGCAGCTGCGGACGCAGGTCCGCGCCGAGACCTCCCCCGACTCCCCGATGATCGCCATCACCGGCACCTCCCGGAGCGCGAGCGAGGCCGCCGACATCGCCAACGCCGTCGCCGACGCCCTCTCCCTCAGCAGCAACCAGGCCGCCAAGAACACCGGCGTGCAGCTGCTCCTGTTCAACCAGGCCGTCGCCCCCACCGAGCCCGTCTCCCCGTCCGCCGCCGTCAGCGCCGCCGTCGGCCTGTGCGCCGGCGGGCTGCTCGGCGGGCTGTGGCTGCTGGCCCGGCCCGCCCGCCGCAGGCCCGGGGCACAGGAGGCGGAGGAAGGCCGTCCGGTGGTGGAGGAGTACGCCTCCCTGCCTGCGCAGGGCGAGCACTCCGAGACCAAGGAGAAGGAGTCCGTGCGATGACGCAGGGCTCCGCCGGGGCCCTGTCGGTGACGCTGTGCCGGGACTCCCGGCAGTTCGCGGCGCTGGAGGAGTCCTGGAACCGGCTCGTCCGGGAATGTCCCACCGCCACCCCCTTCCAGAGCCACGCCTGGCTGCACTCGTGGTGGCTGTCGTACGGGAAGGACGGCCGGCTGCGGGTCCTGCTCGTGCGGCGCGGGGAGGAGCTCGTGGGGGCGGCCGCGCTGATGCTCGTACACCGGCCGCTGCCGCGGCTGGTGCCGCTGGGCGGGCCGATCACCGACTACTTCGACGTGCTCGTGTCGCGGGAGCACGCCGCCCAGGTCGTGCCCGCCCTGGCCCAGGGGCTGCACCGGGCCGCCCGCAGCGCCGTCGTCGACCTGCGCGAGGTACGGCCCGGGGCGGCCGCCGAAGCGGTGTTCGAGGCCTGGCCGGGGGTGTCCAGCAGGCTGACCGACTCCACCTGCATGGAGCTGCCCGCGCTCCCCTTCGACCAGCTCGTCAAGCGGATGCCCGCCTCCGGTGCCCAGCGGGTGCGGGCCAAACTGCGCAAGACCGACGCCGCCGGGATCGAGGAGCACGAGGTCACCGAGCGCGAGGTGCCGCATGCCGTACGGACCCTGCTGCGGCTGCACGAGAAGCAGTGGCGCGGCCGCGGCGTCACCCCGGAACACCTCAGGCCCCGCTTCGCCGAGCACCTGACCCGGGCCACCCGGCGGATGGTGCGGGCCGGGGAGGGCCGGCTGACGGAGTTCCGGCTGGACGGGAAGGTGGTGGCGGCCAACGTCACCCTGCTGTCCGCCGCGCTGAGCGGCGGCTACCTGTACGGGGCGGACCCGGGCCTGCGCGAGCGGAAGGTGGACGTGGCGACGCTGCTGCTGCGCCACGAGGCGGGGAGGGCCCTGGCGGAGGGCCGGCCGGTGGTGAGCTTCCTGCGCGGCAACGAGCCGTACAAGAAGCACTGGCGGCCCGAGACGGTCGTCAACCAGCGCCTCCTGCTGGCCACGCACGCGCTCGCGCCCCTGCTGCGGCTGCACGAGTCGCAGGTCACGGGGCGCGAGCGGGCGGTGGGGGCGCTGCGCGAGGCGCTGCCGGCCGCCCGGGACTGGCGGGCGCGGCTGAACGATCTGCGGGCGCGATGACCCGTCTAGAAGGGCCAGAACCAGGAGTCCCCGCCCCAGTCGCCGAAGCTGATGCAGATCGACTGGTCGCCCGTCAGCTTCGAGAGCCAGTCGCTGAAGTTGAGCGGCAGGCACCACTGCTTGCTGTTGACGGGCTGCTGGGGCTGCGGCTTCGGTTCGGGCTGCGGCTGCGGCTGCGGCGACTGGGACGGCCGGGGCTCGGGTGCGACCGGGGTGGGGGTCGGGGAGGCCTTCGGGGTGGGCACCGGCGGGACCACGGGCGGGACGGAGACCTCGGGGGTCGGGATCTTCGGGGTCGGTACCGTCGGGGTGGGCACGTCCGGGATGTGCACGTCCGGGGTGGGGACGTCCGGGATGTGCACGTCCGGGGTGGGGACGACGGGGGTCGGGATCACAGGCGTGGGGATCACCGGCGTGGGGACCACCGGAGTGGGAACGACCGGAGTGGGCACCACCGGAGTGGGCACCACCGGGGTCGGTACGACCACGGGCCCCCGGTCGGACAGGGCGTCCCGGAAGGCCTTCGAGGACCTCGGGTTCTGCTTGCACTGCCAGACGCCGTGCGGGCAGTAGTCGGTGATGGTGTGGTAGATCGGGTGGTGCTGCTCGATCCACTGGAGCATGCGCCGCACGTACTCCGGGTTGTCCCCGTTGCGGAACAGCCCCCACTCCGGGTACGAGATCCGCTTGCCGTGTGCTTTCGCGAAGTCGACGTGCTGCTGGAGCCCGTACGGCTGGCTGACGTGGTCGTCGAAGGTCCGGCCGGGACCCTGGTCGTACGAATCCATGCCGATGATGTCGACCACGTCGTCGCCCGGGTAGCACTTGGTCCAGGCGATCGCGTCGGTCCCCCGGTTGGGGGTGAAATCGAACTTGAACTGCTGTCCGGGGACGGAGCGCATCGTGTTGACGACGCGGTTCCAGTACGCCTTCCAGTTCTCCGGGTCGGGCCCGCAGCGGTGGGTGTACGTGATGCCGTTCATCTCCCAGCCGAGCACGATCACCGTGTCCGGGACGCCCAGCGCCACCAGCCGCTCGGCCAGCCTCCGGAAGTGCCGGTCGTACTCGCCCTGCGCGCCCGCCCGGATCAGCTGGGCCACCTGCCAGTCGGGCACCCGGCCCTCGTTGCGGGCCTGCATGGGCACGTTGAGGACGAACATCCGGTCCTCCTTGGCCCGGCGCCACTCGGCCCAGTCCTCCAGGAACGGGACGCGGCCCTCGATGCCGGCCCACGAGTCGCCGGGCAGGTAGGTGTGCCCGACCCGGATCTCCCGGCCGCCCAGCCAGTTCGACAGGTACGGGATGCGGGCGACCCCCTTCGGTCCGTAGTCGAGATAGGCGCCGAAGGCGGTGTCGGAGCCCTTGGGCGGCTCGTCGTCCGGGGCCGCGAGCGCGGCGCCGGTGGCGAGCAGCCCTGCCGTGACCGTACCGACACAGGTGCTCACCAGGCGGTGGTGTGGTCTGGGCATGTTGTCTCCCGAGCTCTGCCGAACCGGTGTGCTTGCCACCGACGTTAGACATCAGATCTGACGAACGGCCTGTCCGGTGGCCGCTTCCTAGGCCATTCGCAGCTGCGCATCCTCTCTGCTTGGTCCGACTAGGTGAAAGTCCGTTTGTATGCACGCGTTCGACGGCCATGTGCCCGCAGTTCTGCTCAGACTCGATCGGAATCCGTTCCACCACGGAACCCTCGGCGCCGTCAGATCCCTGGGGCGCAAGGGCGTGGAGGTCCATGCCGTCGTCGAAGCCGGGGGAGGTCCCGTGGGTCGCTCGCGGTACCTGCGTGCCACGCACCCCGGCCCGGCCGGGGGCCTGGACCCGGAGGCGCCCGAGGCGCTGCTGGAGTGCCTCGTCGGGGTCTCGGAGCGGATCGCCCGGCCCGCGGTGCTCGTCGCCATGGACGACCTGAGCGCCATCGCCGTCTCCCGCGTGGCACCGATGCTGACGGATCGTTTCCGGATCCCCCATCAGCCCGACGACCTGCCCGCCCGGGTGGCGGACAAGGCCGAGCTGGTGCGGCTGTGCGCCCGCTGGGACGTCCCGCACCCGCAGACCGTGATCCCGGAGAGCGGGGCCGGGGCGGCGCGGGCCGCGTGGCGGCTGGGGCTGCCGGTGGTCGCGAAGTGGAGCCGGCCCTGGCTGCTGCCCGCCGGCTGCGGGCTGCGCAGCACCACGCTGGTGGACACCGCCGCGGGGGCGCGGGAGCTGTACGGGCGCACCGCCGAGGCCGGGAGCCGGCTGCTGCTCCAGCGGTTCCTGCCCGGGGGGCCGGACACCGACTGGTTCTTCCACGGGGCCTTCGGGCGGGGCGGGCGGCCACTGCTGGCCGGGTCGGGCCGCAAGGAGCTGGCGTGGCCCGTACGGGCCGGGCTGACGGCGGTGGGGCGGTGGCTGGCGGACCCGGCGGTGGAGGAGTCGGGGCTGCGGCTCGCCGAACGGCTCGGCTACCAGGGGATCCTCGACCTCGACTTCCGCCGCGACGAGCGGGGCGCGTTCCGGCTGGTCGACTTCAACCCGCGCCCCGGGGCGCAGTTCAGGCTGTTCGCGGACGACTCCGGGCTGGACGTGGTCCAGGCGATGTACCTGGACCTGACGGGGCAACGGGTCCCGGAGCCGGCGGGCGGTCCGGGGCGGGTCTTCGTGGCGGAGAACTACGCCCTGCTGGCGGCGCTGCGCGGGCGCTCGCTGCCCCGGCGCGGCCCCCGGGCCGGCTCGGGCGGCGCCGGCGCGCCTGTGGGTTCCGGGGGGCACGGGCCCGTAGGGGCGGCGGTGCCGGCGGAGCGGGGGCGGCTGGAGACGGCCTGGTTCGCCGCCGACGACCTCGGGCCGTTCCTGGCGATGCTCGGCGCCTTCCTGGGGCGGGGGCTGGGCAAGGCGGCGCACGCCCTGCGCCGCGTCCCCGCGCAGGGGCGGCGCACGGCCCGCACCCCGCGCCGGCGCGGCGGCGAGCGGCCGCGGGGGGAGGGCCTCCCGGCCCCCGGCCCGACGACGGCCCTCCGGCAGGGCCCACCGGGGGTTACGGGTGTTCCGGCGGCTCCGGGCGCTCGGGGAGCCCCGGAGGCTCCGGCGGAGCCGGACGAACTGGTGTCGCGGTGACGGGTGACTTCACGGGCCCGCGGTTGACGCGGGGGCGGGGTGGGTCCGCGGGCCCGGTGTTGACGTGGCGGCGGGCCGGCTGCGCGGGTCCGGGCGTGGCGTGGAGTCGGGGTGACTTCGCGGGCCCGCGGTTGACGCGGGGACGGGGTGACTTCGCAGGCGCCCGTTTGACGTGGTGGTGCGGTGGCGATCGTGGTGGAGGAGAGGAGCGGCCGTGAGGCGGATGGACGATCTCGTGGTGGTCGGCGCGGGCCCGTACGGGCTGTCGATCGCCGCGCACGCGGCGGCGGCCGGGCTCGGCGTACGCGTGCTGGGCCGGCCCATGGCGTCCTGGCGGGACCACATGCCCGAGGGCATGTACCTCAAGTCGGAGCCCTGGTCCTCCAGCCTCTCGGCGCCCGGCGGCCGCTACACCCTCGCCGAGTACTGCGCCACCCGCGGCCTGGCGGCGGAGCACGGCAGCCCCCTGCCGATCGGCACCTTCAGCGCGTACGGGCTCTGGTTCGCCCGCCACGCCGGCCTGCCCGAGGTCGAGGAGGCCACCGTCACGGAGGTCACCCCGCAGGGCGACGGCTTCCGGGTGCGCACCGCCGAGGGGCCGCCGCTGCTCGCCCGTACCGTGGCCCTGGCCGTCGGGGTGATGCCGTTCACCCGCTGCCCCGACGTGCTGCGCGACCTGCCCCCGGCCCACTACTCGCACAGCAGCGGCCACCGCGACCTGTCCCGCTTCGCCGGGCAGGACGTGGCCGTCCTGGGCGCCGGGCAGGCCGCGCTGGAGACCGCCGCGCTGCTCGCGGAGGCGGGGGCCCGGCCGTGCCTGGTGGCCCGCCGGTCCCGGCTGAACTGGAACACCGTCCCGCAGCCCCTGGAGCGGCCCGCGCTGCGGGCCCTGCGCGACCCGCACAGCGGGCTCGGCACCGGATGGCGCAGCTGGGTCTGGTCGGAGCTGCCCTGGGCGGTGCGGCGGCTGCCCGCGCCGACGCGGGAGCGGATCGCCGCCACCGCCCTGGGCCCGGCCGGGGCGTGGTGGCTGCGGGAACGCTTCGAGCGGCGGGTGCCCGCGCTCATGGGGCACCGGCTGCACCGGGCGGTGGCGGTGGGCGGGCGGACCCGGCTCGGGCTGACCGCGCCCGGCGGGGAGTCCGTCGTCCTGGACACCGCGCACGTCATCGCCGCGACCGGCTTCGCCCCGCGGCTGGCCCGGCTGGACCTCCTCGACGCCGGGCTGCGGGCCGCGCTGGCGACCGTGGGCGAGGGGGACACCCCGGAGCTCAGCCCCGGATTCGAGTCCTCCTGGCCGGGACTGTTCTTCGCGGGCCTGCTGACGGCTCCCTCATTCGGACCTTCCATGCGATTCGTGCACGGCGCGGGCTTCACGGCGGGGAGACTGGTCAGAGGAGTCCGCAAGCGCCTCGGCGCGCGGGGTCCGCTGCCGGGCTCGACCGGCGGGGTCCGGCCGGTCCGGGCCCCCGCCGGGCATCCGGAGACGTATCTACGCTGAGATCCACCTGAGAGGGGTCCGCGATGGGCGCGGAGCGAGCACAGGGCGGCCGTGGCTGGGTGCGCATTCCCGCCAGCCGGGCGGAGCAGCCCCCGTCGGGGCCGGCCACGGCCAAACCGTACGGATCGGGCCAGTACGGGGGAGGGCAGTACGGCTCAGAGCAGTACCGCTCAGACCAGTACGGCTCAGACCAGTACGGCTCAGACCAGTACCGCTCAGACCAGTACCGCTCAGACCAGTACGGCTCCGGCCCGTACGCGCCCGGCTCCCTGCGGGGGGCCTTCGGGCCCGGCGGCCAGGGGTCCGGCGACCCGGCGGCGATCTACCTCTCCCTCGTCAAGCGCTGGCGGGAGGCCGGGCGCACCCTTCCGGGGCATCCTGACGAGGAGTGGGAGCGGCTGATCTCGCAGCCGTGCTGGCCCGGCCGTTAGGTGGTGTGTGTCTCGTGGCAGCGGCGGAGCGGGACGGTGAGGGACGGGGCGCGTCCGGACCCGTGACGGGCCCCGGGGACCGGCTCGCCCTCAACGGCATGGGCAGCTTCGAGTGGGACCTGGACGCCGGGAGCCTCGCCCTGGACGAGGCCGGGATGGCCGTCTTCGACCTGGAGGCCGACGAGTTCGACCACACCCCCGAGAGCCTCGGGCTGCGGATCCCGGCCGACGACTCGGCCCGGCTGTACGACACCGTGCGCGGCGTGCTCGACGGCGGCGGGGAGACGTACGGCTCGTACTTCACGGTGCGCCGCCGCGACGGCCGCGACCAGTGGACCCACACCCAGGGCCGGGTGCTGCGCGACGCCGACGGCAGGGCCCTGCGGATCGTCGGGATCGTCCGGGACGCCACCGCCGAGCTCGCCCACGCGACCGTGCTGCGCAAACTGGAGAACGCCCGCATCCAGCAGGCGGCCATCGTGCAGCGCACCACGGAGGCCCTGTCGCGCGCCGTGACGGTCGACGACGTGACGGCCGCCCTGACCGGGGCGGGCGCGCTGGAGCGGCTCGGCGCGGACGGCCTGGCCCTGGGGCTGGTCGAGAACGACGCCATCAAGATCATCGCGCTGAGTGGGGAGTCCCTGGAGATCCTCGACGAACGCAAGTTCACCCGCCTGGACGGCTCCCTGCCGCTCTCGCAGGCCGTGATCACCCGCAAGGCGCGCTTCGTCACCTCGCTCACCGCGCTCGCGGAGGAATTCCCCCTCCTGGCCGACTACCTGCGCCGCATCCGCTTCGACGCCGCCGCCTACCTGCCGCTGATCGCCCAGGCCAGGGCCATCGGCGGGCTCGTGCTCTTCTACCGCCGGCGCACCGAGTTCAGCCCCGAGGAGCAGAACCTGTGCCTGGGCCTGGCCGGCATCGTCGCGCAGTCCCTCCAACGGGCGCTCCTCTTCGACCAGGAGCGCGAGTTCGCCACCGGCCTGCAGGCCTCCATGCTGCCGCGCCGCATCCCCGAGATCACCGGCGGGGAGATCGCCGTCCGCTACCACTCCGCCTGGAGCGGACGGGAGGTCGGCGGCGACTGGTACGACGTCATCGCCCTGCCCCGCGACCGCGTCGGGATCGTCGTCGGCGACGTACAGGGGCACGACACGCACGCCGCCGCCATCATGGGCCAGCTGCGCATCGCGCTGCGCGCCTACGCGGGCGAGGGACACCCGCCGTCCACCGTGCTGGCCCGGGCCTCGCGCTTCCTCGCAGAACTGGACACCGAACGCTTCGCGACCTGCATGTACGCACAGGTGGACCTGGAGACCGGAGGCGTACGGGCGGTCCGCGCGGGCCACCTCGGCCCGCTGATCCGGCACACGGACGGCCGTACCGGCTGGCCGAACGTGCGCGGCGGCCTGCCGCTGGGGCTGGCCTCGGCCTTCGAGCAGGAGGAGTTCCCCGAGACCCGGCTGGACCTGGTGCCCGGCGAGACGCTCGTCCTGTGCACCGACGGGCTCGTGGAGGAACCCGGCTCCACCATCACCGCCGGCATGGACGCCCTGGCCCACGCCGTGCGCAGCGGGCCGCAGGGCGCCGGGGAGCTCGCCGACCACCTCTCCGAGCGGCTCTGGGAGCGCTGGGGCTCCGGCGACGACGTCGCGCTGCTCGTCCTGCGGCGGGCCCCCGACCCGGGCACCCACCGGGCGCCGCGGATCCACCAGTACGTCCACCAGGCCGACCCCGAGGGGCTCTCCGACGCCCGCTACGCCCTGCGGCAGGCCCTGCGCGACTGGGGCATGGCCGAGCTGGCCGACGACGTCGAGCTGGCGGCGGGGGAGCTACTGGTCAACGCCCTGCTGCACACCGACGGCGGGGCGGTGCTGACCATGGAGGTGCTGCCGGAGCCGGTGCGGCGGATCCGGCTGTGGGTCAAGGACCGCTCCAGCGTGTGGCCGCGCCGGCGCACCCCGGGCGAGGCGGCGACGACGGGGCGCGGGCTCCTGCTGGTGGACGCGCTGGCGACGCACTGGGGGGTGGAGTCCCGGGGTGACGGCAAGGCGGTGTGGTGCGAGTTCGACGCGGGGGGCGCCCCGCGCGGTACGGCGTGACCCGCGGCCCGAGGCGTGCCGTGCGTGAGCGAACGGTCACGCCGAGTTGTGAGGTGCCGGGGCCGGGGTGATGATGCCGCCATGAAACCGATGCGTGGTCTTCCGCGTGGCTTTCGGAACGAGCCGTGCGCCGCCTGAACAGGGGTGCGGTCACGGGCATCGTGGCAACGCTCCTGGTGCTGCTGCTGGCGGCCGGGGAGCAGGCGGTCGTGGACTGGACGACCGGGCGGCCGCACAGCGACCCCGGATGCCAGACGGTCGCGTTCATGTCGATGACGGGCGTCGCACCGGAGTGCCGGTAGCGGCGGCCACCGGACCCCACGGGGACGCCGCCTGCGCTACCGGTGGTCGACGACCACCTCGATGTCCTTCCGGTCCTGCGCGACCGTGCTGATCGCGCGCGGCATCAGGCCGGCCATGTGGATCTCCTGGAGCTCCGCGACGGCCTCCGCGCGGCCCGGGTGCAGGCCAGCCGTCAGCGGACTGACGGCCTCCCAGGCGTGCTCCCGGCCGTCGCAGAACACCTCGCCCGCGCCGATGCTCAGACGGGTGCCGTCCTGGACGACGGTGGCCTTGACCTGGACCGCCGCCGAGGACGGCGAGAGCTCGCAGTGGTACGTGCCGGAAAGCACGACCGCGCCCTGCGGGGTGATGTGCGCCTGCTGCTCCACGGAAATTCCCTGGTGGAAAACGGTGGCCAGAGCGGGGGTGGCGAACAGGGCCGTGGCGGCCAGGGCGGAGAAGGCGGTCAGGGCCATTCGACGGGCGGGGGTGCGCATTATTCCTCCGGGTGGGTGCGGGTGGCGGGATTCCGCCGGAACGCATTGTGTCGGCAGTCGGCGGCCAACTCGGTCCGTACGCTCGTGTCGGTGTGTGCAATTCCCCGCCCGGGCGGGTGAGACTGGCCGAAAGATATCGCCGCCAAACACCCGCTCCGAAGAACCCCCGATCGCCGCCGTGAAGATCCCCGAAGGGGTCCCCGTATGCGTCACACCGCCTCCGTCCTCGCCGGCGCGGCGCTCCTGCCCGCCCTGCTCCTGACCGTCACCGCCTGCCAGAGCGCCCCCGAGGGAGCGGCCCTGGCCCCGGCCGCGGCGCCCGCCGTCCCGGTCGACGACGCGGCGCCCGGCGCCGACGAGGAGCCCGCCGCCCCGGACCGGGCGGCCGCCCCGGCCGCGAAGGATGCCCATGTGGGTGACTCCGTACGGGTGCAAGGGCAAGAGGTGGGTCGACACCTGCAGGTGGTGCTCGGCGCGTTCGTGGACCCCGCGGTCAGTGTCGAGCCGAACTACCAGCCGCCCGCCGGCAAGCGCTGGGCCGCCGCCTCCATGTCGTTCGTCAACGTCGGCGGCGCCTCGTACGGGGCACTCGGGCGCATGTGGGCGTACGACGCCGCGGGAAAACGCCACCCGGCGGTACGCACCGGCGAACTGACGACCGGCAAACCACTCGTCTTCGATTCCCTGGCGGTCGGCGAGCGGGCCGAAGGCTGGGTCGTGTTCGAAATTCCGGAAAACCAGCGCATTGTGCGGCTCCAGTACCAGGACGCGAACATGCGGCCGAATTCCGGAGGGGGATTCTGGGCCGTGTAGCCCGCCCGGGTGAAAGGCCGTGAAAGGCCCCGGCGGGAGAGCACTAAGGTGCGGCGCATGACTTCAACGCAAGCCGAAACCGACCGCTCCCTGCTCGGCACCCTTTCCGTCCTCGCCTGGATCGGTGACCCCTCCGAAGGGCACGACGTCCCGTACCTCATCGCCTACACCCTCGGCGACGGTCCGCAGGGCCCGGCGGGCGGCGAGGCGGCCGCCCGCGGGCTGCTGGAGGAGATCGGCCTGCAGATCGGCGACGTCGTCATGGACGGCACCCGCAGCCCGCGCACCTTCCCCGTGCAGATCCTGCTGGCCGACGACCAGATCGCCCTGACCCTGCCCGGGCTGAACGCCACCTGCACCGCCCCGCCGGAGTGGGTCGCCGCGGCGAGCGAGAGCGGGCAGGCGTACTTCCTGTTCGCCACCCGCGCCTGGCCCGAGGCCGTCCCGGGCCAGGAGGTGACGCCGGAGATGCTCCAGGGCTTCGCCGGGGACGAGGCGGTGCTGACGAGCAGCGCCCACTGCGTCCTCGCGGTGCAGAGCCTGCAGAAGTAGCCGCGGCGGCGGCCGCCGCCGTACTCCGGCCGCCGGGCTCCCGGCCTGCCCGGCGGCCGGCCCCTTCCCCCGAGGCGCCTCAGGGGGTTTCGAAGGCGAAGCGCAGCGAGCGGACCCGGTTGTCGAAGTTGGACCCCGCCAGATCGGGCAGACCCACCGCGCGCAGGCCGACCGGCCGGGTCAGCAGCTCCCGGAACAGGGCCTTCATCTCCACCCGGGCCAGATGCGCGCCCAGGCAGAAGTGCGGTCCGCCGCCCCCGAAGCCCAGGTGCGGGTTGGGCGAGCGGGTGATGTCGAACGCGTCCGGATCCGGGAAGACCGCCTCGTCACGGTTGGCGGAGGCGTAGTACAGCACCACCTTGTCGCCCGGACGGAACACGTGCCCGCCCAGGGTGTGTTCGGCGGTGACCGTCCGGCGGAACTGGATGATCGGCGTCGAATGACGGATCATCTCGTCCACCGCCCCCTCCGCGTACTTCTCGAAGTCCGAGAGCAACAGGTCCCGTTGGGCGGGGAAATCGGTCAGCAGGGTCAGCCCGTGGGTGATGGCGTTGCGAGTGGTCTCCACCCCCGCCACCATCAGCAGGCTGAAGAACGCCCCCAGCTGGCGGGCCCCGAGCGCCTGACCGTCCACGTTCGCGCAGACCAGCGCCGAGATCAGGTCGTCGGAGGGGTTCCGGCGCCGCTCCCGCCCGATGCCCGCCACCATCCGCTGCATCCGGGCCAGCGCCCGCAGCCCGCGTCCGGGCATCCGCAGCCGCGAGGCCAGGCCGCGCTCCACACCGATGTTCTCCGAGGCGTGGTTGACCCGGTCGGCGATCTCCGCCCGGTAGCGCTCCGGGATGCCCATCATGTTGCAGATGACCTCCAGGGGCAGCCGGGAGGACACCGCCGAGACGAACTCGTCCGGCCGCCGCTCCAGGACGTCGTCCACGATCCGGGCCGCGACCGCGTGGATGTCCGCCTCCGCCGCTGCCAGCAGCCGCGGCGTGAACGCCCGCTGCACGATCTTCCGCAGCTGCGCGTGGTCGGCGCCGTCCAGATTGACCATCGAGTCCCCGAACAGGGCCCGCACCCACCGCGCCGGCTCCGGCGTGGTGACGCCGGGGGCGCTCGCGAACACCTTGGGCAGCCGGCTGGCCTCCTGCACGTCCGCATGCCGCACGAGGGCCCAGTGGCCGGTGCGGCCGCCGCCCTCCGGGACGAACACCGGGGAGTCCAGGGCGCGCAGCCTGGCGAAGGCCGCGAGACGGTCCGCGGGCGGCCGCTGCCAGAAGCCCGGCTCGGCCAGAACCCCTCCGGGGCCGGTGCCGAGTCTCTGTGAGGGGAGTGTCATCCGAGGTGCCTCTCTGCTGTCGCCCGTTGCTGTGGCGTCCTGCGCTGGAGAACGCTGCCGGCGGCCCGGGGGTGACGGTCCCCGCGCAGCGCCCCCGCCCCGGGCCGGCGCGCCCCGCGCTCAGGCGGGCGAGGGCGCGGACCGGACCGCGAGGGTCATGCCCGTCACCACCGTGGCCGCCGCGACCAGGCCCGCGTAGAGCACGGCGTACGAACCCGCCCAGGTGCAGGCGAGGATCGCGACGGCGGACAGCGGCAGGACCAGCTGCTGGGCGAGCCCGCGCTTGAAGTGCCGCGAGTGCAGCAGCCACACCATCAGCAGGAACAGCGCCGTCGGGACCGTCACCGCCGCGCTCGCGGCCACCTGCGAAATGTGCGCCTTGCCGACCGCCTGCTCCACCGCCACCTCGATGCCCGCGCCGATCGCCGCACCCGAACCGAAGATCATCAGATGGCCGTACCCCCACGGGATCGCCTCCCGGTTGGAGCTCAGCCGCTCGTGCATCGGCACCGCGAAGTAGATCCACCACGCCGCGAAGACGATCAGCAGCCCGCCCGCCGCGATGGGCAGCAGCACGCCCAGCGCCTCGTGCTCGTCGAGCGCCGACTTCACCGCCACCGTGCTCGCGGCGATCGTCTCGCCCAGCACGATGATGGTGAACAGGCCGTAGCGCTCCACGATGTGGTGCGCGTGCCAGGGCGTCTGGTGCCCGCTCTCCGCCACCACCGGAACCAGCAGCTCGGCCACCACCAGCAGCACGAACAGCCAGCGCTTCCAGCCGTCCGGCGCGAACAGCAGCGCCACCCAGCCCGCCTGGCACAGCAGCAGCCCGGCCGCGTACTTCAGCGCCGCGGTCCGCGCCGCCCCGCTCTCCCCGGCCGCGGCCCGCACCCACTGCGCCGTCAGCGCCACGCGCATGATCAGGTAGCCGATGACGGCCACCGTCCAGTCGTTCCGGTCGAAGGCCCGGCTCACCCCCGCCGCGTAGACGAGCACCCCGGAGATCTGCACGAGCGTCGCGATCCGGTACGGCACGTCGTCGCAGTCGTAGGCGGACGCGAACCACGTGAAGTTCATCCACGCCCACCACACGCCGAAGAAGACGAAGCAGTAGCCGACGACCCCGCTGCCCGGATGACCCTCCGCCAGCGCGTGCACCAGCCGCTGGCCGGCCTGCGCGATCGCGACGACGAAGCAGAGGTCGAAGAACAGCTCCAGCGTGGTCGCCGTGCGGTGGCCCTCCACACGGCTGCGGGCGGTCATCGGTACGTACGTCATACCGCCCAGCACACCAGGGCCCGGCGCTCCGGCAGGCGAGGCGCGCGGCCCGTGGGACGCGGGTACCCCGGGCGGGCCCGCCGGGTCCGCCGCCGGCCGGGCGGCCCGGGTGCGGCCGGCCCGACGGGGCGACGAAGGAACCGCCCGGTGCGGGACCTTGTCCCGCCGCACGAGACGTTCGCCCCTGCCGCGAGCCGTCCCCGCAGGCGGAGCCTGAAGACGCCCGAGGACCCGTCCTTCTGGGTGACCATGCTGTCGTTCGTGGGCATGGCGGCCGCCCTGGTCGTCGTGATCTTCGCGCTGCCGGCCGGCGGGGACCAGGGCAGCTTCTGGGCCTTCTTCACCGGCTTCCTGGTGGCCTTCGCCTTCTCCGGACTGGGCAACGGATCGACCTTCCGGCAGATCCCGGTGATCTTCCGGGAGCAGCACATGTGCCAGGGCCAGGGCCAGGGCCCCGAGGCGAAGGCGGCCGCGCTGAAGCAGTCGGAGATGGAGGCGGGCGCCGTCACCGGCTGCTCGTCCGCCATCGCCGCCTACGGCTTCTTCTTCATCCCGGCCATGTTCGCGGCCACCGCCATCACGAACGCCCTGTGGATGTTCATCGGCTTCTACGCGACCTGCCTCGCGCTCTGCTGGTGGTTCTACGCCCGCAAGGGCGCCGAAGCCCCCAGCTGACCCCGGCCGGGACTGCGGCCGGGACCGCGGCCGGGGCACCGGGCCGGGCCCGGGCCGGCCGTGGAGACGGCCGTACCCTTGAGGCATGAGCAGCGCCCCCGCCTCCGACCCGCAGTCCCCCGAATCCGCAGCCGGGGCGAAGCCCGAGCCCAAGCCGGCCGCGAAGCCCAGGCCGAAGCTGGTCTTCGACGATCCGCTGGACCGGCAGTCCTCCGACGACACCGACCGGGGCTGGGGCGAACGGCCCCCCGCCGGCGGAAGCGCGGCCGACCTGGCCCGCTTCCTCGACGAGAAGCCCCCGCACCACATCTGATCCGCCGAGGCGGTCAGAAGGCGTCCCGCGCTCCCGCCGTCCGGGTGGACTCGCCGTTCCCGCTGCGCTGGGCGACGAGGGTGTCCCGGATCTCCTTGAGCACCTCCAGCTCGGTGATCTCGATGGTCTCCTTCACGCCCTCCCTGGCCTTGCGGCGCGCCTCCTGCCGGGACAGGTACTTCGCCATGGGCAGGACCATCAGGAAGTAGACGACGGCTGCGGTGATCAGGAAGCTGAGCGTGGCGTTCAGGACCGATCCCCACATGATGTTGACGCCGGTCGGCTCGCCCTTGGCGTCCACCCCACAAGGTGCCTTCAGACACGAGGTGTAGACATCCAGGTTTTTGGTGCCGATGGCGCCCACGACCGGGCTGATGATCCCCTTCACGATCGAGTTCACGATGTTCGTGAACGCGGCGCCGATGACCACGGCCACGGCCAGGTCCACCACGTTGCCGCGCATCAGGAAGGCCTTGAAGCCCGCCAGGACGCTCTCCTTCTTCTTCTCGCTCACGACTGAGCCTCTTTTCGTCACTGCTGTACACGGAGCCAACGGTTCCGAAAGCTACGGCAGTCATGGCACGCCATGTCCAATCGACGCCCACCTCAGAGCGACTTGACTGTGCGCCAGTGCGAATCAGCACAACGTCACAGCCAGCCGTGCCACCGCGCCCGCCCCCACCAGGGCCTGCGCGGTCTCCCGGGGAACGGACAGCACCACCAGCGCCCCCGCGTCCCCCAACCCCTTCTCCGGCGCGGGAACTTCGGCCACCCGGGCCCCCGACGCCACCACCCTCGGCGGCCCCGCACGCTCCGCCGCCACCACGTCCACCCGGTCCCCGGGCCGCAGCAGCCGCACCGTGGCCGCGTCCGCGATGCGCACGGGAGCCGACACCATCCGCACCGCAGCGGGCGCCGGCTTCACCTCGGGCGGGGCCGCTCCCCGGGAGGCCCGCGCCTCCGTGCCGCCCACCGCCAGGGCGGCCGCCACCACGGCCAGCCCGGCCGCCCCGATCCGCCGCCTGCGGCGCACCGCGCGGCGCAGCCGGCCCCGGGCCCGGCCCACGCGCAACGGGGGGAACGGCGGAACGGGGCGTGCGGGGCGGCACGCGCCCGAGCGGGGCGGGGGAGGAGCCGGCGAAGCCGGGGAAGAAGGCGAGTCGGGAGAGGTCCTGGACATGCTGATCACCGCCGAAAGGTCGAGATCCGGTGTCCGGGCCCAGCGCCCGGACCCTCCCACGATCCGCCCCTCCGCAGGTGCCCGCACGGACCTGTGGACGATCCCCAGGTTGTGGACAACCCGTTCACCCGCAGGGGTAAGGCCCCCCGACCGGCCGCTCAGGGCCCGGCACCCGGCAGGCCTCCGAGAAACCCTGGCTGGTCAGACCGAAGGCGCTGTTCACCCGCGAGCGCCAGTTCTCCAGCGCGACCACGGCGGTGAGTTCGACGAACGCCGCCTCGCCGAGCCGCGCGACGAGTTCGGCGGCCAGCTCGTCGGTGACCGTCGGTTCGGTCTCCGTCATCGCCTCCGCGTACTCCATGACCAGCAGCTCAAGCTCGCTGAACACATCGCGGGCCTCGCGCCACCGAGGCACCCGTTCGATCTTCTCCGGCGACAAGCCCAGCTCGTGGCCCTCCCAGTAGCCGAAGTCCATGCACCACGAGCAGTTGATCCGGGCGGCGCAGGCCATCACGGCGAGGTGCTTGAGCCCGGCGTCGAGCGTGTTCCACTTCGCCGCCCGCTGCTCCATCCGGACGTACGCGAACAGCACGCGCGAGTTGTGCCCGTACGCCTGGCCGGGGTCGAGCACCTTGCCGTAGGTCCGGCGCGAGTACCAGGCGCCGATGCGCATGAGGAGGGTGCGGGGCGGGGTGAGCGAGATGCGCGGCATGGCTGGCCTCTTCCGGAGGGGGGTCCTGTCGACCCCTTCGCCATGGAGACAGGACAGCCCCGCGGAACGTGACACCCGCCGAGGAATCGACCCCGACGGGCCTCCAGCAGGACCCCGGCGGGCCTCCAGCAGGACCGCGACCGGCATCCGTCCGGCCTACGGCCCGCCTACGGCAGTTCGATGCCGAGGTCCCAGCCGTCGTGGGCGTGGGTGCACAGGCAGTCGCGGTCCTCCGTCGCAGGGAGGGCCGCGACCGCGTCGAAGAGGACCTCGCGCAGCCGGCTGACGTTCTCGCCGAACACCTTCAGGACCTCAGCGTGGGAGACGCCCTCACCCGTCTCGGCACCCGCGTCCAGGTCTGTGACCAGGGCCATCGAGGTGTAGCAGAGCCCCAGCTCACGGGCGAGGACCGCCTCCGGGTGCCCGGTCATGCCGACCACCGACCAGCCGGCCGCCGCGTGCCACCGGGACTCCGCGCGCGTCGAGAACCGCGGCCCTTCCACGACGACCATGGTGCCGCCGTCCACCGGCTCCCACTCCCGCCCGCGCGCCGCCGCGAGCGCCACCGAGCGCCCCACCGGGCAGTACGGGTCGGCGAAGGTGGTGTGCACGACGTTCGGGACGCTCCCGTCCGGCAGCGGCTCCCCGTCGAAGAAGGTCTGCACACGGGTCTTCGTACGGTCGACCAGCTGGTCCGGGACCAGCAGCGTCCCCGGCCCGTACTCCGCCCGCAGGCCGCCCACCGCGCACGGGCCCAGCACCTGCCGGACGCCGACCGAGCGCAGCGCCCACAGGTTGGCCCGGTAGTTGATCTTGTGCGGCGGCACGGTGTGGCTGCGCCCGTGCCGCGGCAGGAACGCCACCTGCCGGCCGGCCAGCTCGCCCAGGTACAGGGAGTCGCTCGGAGGCCCGTAAGGGGTCTCGACCTGGATCTCGGAGACGTCCTCCAGGAAGGAGTAGAAGCCCGAGCCGCCGATTACACCGATCTCTGCGTTCACCATGCGGCCACCCTAACGGGGGACGCGAAAGGCCCCGCCGCCCAGGAGGGCGAACGGGGCCTTACGGAAGACGTACGGGATCAGGCGGCCGAGCTGGAGCTGCCGCCCGTGCTCGTGGATGTCGAGGAGGATGCGGCGGCCGGGGCCGAAGCGGTCGACGTCGTCGTGGACGACGAGGAAGACGACTTCGAGGCGGGCGTGCTGCTCGACGAGGCGCCACGGCTGTCGTTCCGGTAGAAACCGGAGCCCTTGAAGACGATGCCGACGGCGGAGAACACCTTCTTCAGGCGTCCGTCGCAGCTCGGGCAAACGGTCAGCGCTTCATCGGTGAACTTCTGCACGGCCTCAAGGCCCTCACCGCACTCGGTGCACTGGTACTGGTAGGTCGGCACGAATTTCCTCCTGGCACTCTGACTCGATGAGTGCTAACGACGATCCATGGTGACGTATTCCGGCGGATCAGTCCACCGTCACGGGCGTGCGGTGACCGAAGCCACGCTCGGCAGCACCCTCCGGGCCGGCCTTCTTCGCCGCGGTGGCGGCCGGCGCGGAGGAGCTCACGATGCGGCTCGGGGCCGCCGGCGCGAGCTTCGCGCGCAGCGCCAGCAGCGTGGCCAGAGCCAGCGCGGTGGCGGCCAGCGGCACCAGGAAGCCGTACGAGGACCCGTGCGCGTCCGTCAGGCGGCCGGCCACGATCACCGCGACGGCCTGACCGAAGGCGACCGCGCCGGTCAGCCAGGTGAAGGCCTCGGTGCGCGAGGCCGCCGGGACCAGCTGCTCGATCATCGTGTAGCCGGTGATCAGCGCGGGGGCGATGCACAGACCCACGAGCATGCCGACGGCGCCCATCAGGACGGCCGAGTTCACGGCCCACAGGACCGAGGCGGCGGCGGTCAGGCCGGCGTAGCCCAGGATCAGGCGGCGGCGCGGGCCGATCTTCCAGGCGACGGCGCCCATGGTGATGCCCGCGATCATGTTGCCGGCCGCGAAGACGCCGTACAGCAGACCGTTGGCGCCCGGGTTGCCGATCTCGCCGGCGAAGGCGGTGAGGGAGACCTGCATGCCGCCGAAGACGGCGCCGATGCCGAGGAACGCGACGATCAGGACGCGCAGGCCGGGGAAGGACAGGGCGGAGGCGTGCTTCTCGCCGTGGGCCGCCGCCGGGGCGGCCTTCGGCTCGGTGGAGCGCTGCGCGGCGAAGAACAGGCCGCCGAGCAGGGTCAGGGCCGCCTCGGTGGCCAGGCCGGCCGCCGGGTGGACGCCGGTGCACAGCGCGGTGGCGAGCACCGGGCCGACGACGAAGGTGAACTCGTCGGTGACGGACTCGAACGCGGCCGCCGTCGGCAGCAGCGGGGAGCCCTCCAGCTTGGCGGCCCAGCGGGTCCGGACCATGGGGCCGACCTGCGGGACGGAGGCGCCGGCCGGGACGGCGGCCAGCGCGAGCGCCCACAGCGGGGCGCCGACGAGGGCCAGCGCGGTCAGAGCGCAGACCGCGGCGGCGTGGACGAGGACGCCCGGCACGAGGACGGCGCTCTGGCCGCGGCGGTCGGTGAGCTTGCCCATGACCGGGGCGAACAGGGCCATGGAGACGCCGGTGACGGCGGAGACGATTCCCGCGTCGCCGTAGGAGCCGGTGGCGTGCTGGACGAGCAGCAGGATGCTGATGGTCAGCATGCCGAACGGCAGGCGGGCGGCGAAGCCGGGGAGGACGAAGGAGAGAGCACCGGGCGTGCGCAGGAGCTGCCCGTAGCCGGGTCGGGCGGACGTGTCGGTCGTGACCGCGGATGTCACGGCCTGGCCTTTCCGCTGCCTGGTAGAGCGTCCCCGTCTGCGGACGGCCGGCCGCCTTGTGAGCGACCGCACCCGTACATGTGGGAGCCCCGAGAGCTGTCCTCTTGCGCAGAACCGAGTGATACCTGGGCGCCCACTGCGGGAGGGAGCCACGGCCGCTTTGCGGTCGCGCCAGCTCTGCGTCAGGCAGAGTTGGTTCGATCTGGTGTGCCTTCATCCTACAGGGGAATCCACTACCACGCCCTGTGATTACGGTGACAAGGCATGTCTTCACCTGCGATTAACTGGAACTTCGCATTCCGACCCTCCGATATGGGGGCAAGGTCGGTTGCAAGCCACCGAAAATGGCTGTTTTAGAATGCCGCTCTAACCAGAAACCGCCGCCCGGACGGCCGTGACGGCCACCCTCCGGTACCTAGAGTGACGTTCCGCCACCGGTACCCAGCCACCCCGCCAGCTTGCCTCCGCGCGCCACCGCCCGCAGCCGCGCCTCCGCCGCGTCCCGCACCGGATCCGTGGCCACCACCAGCAGCTCGTCCCCCCGGCGCAGCACCGTCGACGGCGCGGGCACGAAGCTCTTCGAGTCCCGGACCACCAGCGTCACCGAGGCCCCGGCCGGCAGCCGCAGCTCGCCGACCTCCACGCCGTGCATCCGCGAGGCCTCGGGTATCGCGAACGACAGCAGGTGCCCGCGCAGCTTCTCCAGCGGCGCCGACTCGATGCCCAGGTCCGCCGCGGCCTCGTCCGTCTCGCGCAGGTTCAGCTTGCGCGCCAGCCACGGCAGGGTGGGGCCCTGGACCAGCGTGTAGACGACCACGAGCACGAAGACGATGTTGAAGACCCGGTCGCTGCCCTCGATCCCCGTCACCATCGGGATCGTCGCCAGGATGATCGGCACGGCGCCGCGCAGCCCCGCCCACGACATCAGCACCTGCTCCTGCCACGCGACCCGGAACGGCAGCAGACTGGCGAACACCTCCAGCGGCCGCGCCACCATCGTCAGCACCAGTCCGATGATCACGGCGGGCCAGAAGTCCCCCGCCAGCTCGTGCGGCGTCACCAGCAGGCCCAGCAGCACGAACATGCCGATCTGCGCAATCCAGCCCAGCCCGTCCGCGAACCCCCGCGTGGCCGGCCAGTGCGGCAGCTTCGCGTTCCCCAGCACCATCGCCGCCAGGTACACCGCGAGGAAGCCGGAGCCGTGCGCCATCGCGCCGGCCGCGTACGCGCTCACGGCTATCGCCATCACGGCGATCGGGTACAGGCCGGAGGCGGGCAGGGCCACGTGCCGCAGTCCGAACGCCCCCAGGAAACCCACCGCCAGGCCTATCGCGGCGCCGATCGCCAGCTCCAGCGCGATCTTGCCGACCAGCACGTACCACGCGTCCACCGGCCCGACCGTCGCGAAGGCCACCACCAGGATGACGACGGGAGCGTCGTTGAAACCGGACTCGGCCTCCAGTACGCCCGTCACGCGCGAGGGGAGCGGGACCTTCCGCAGGACCGAGAAGACCGCCGCCGCGTCGGTCGAGGAGACGACCGCGCCGATCAGCAGCGACTGCCGCCATTCGAGTCCGACCAGGTAGTGCGCGCCGGCGGCGGTGACCCCGACGCTGACCGCGACGCCGACCAGCGACAGGACGACCGCCTGCGGCAGGGCCGGTCTGATCTCTTTCCACTTGGTGCCCAGACCGCCCTCGGCGAGGATCACGACGAGCGCGGCATAGCCGATGACCTGCGTCAGCTCGGCGTTGTCGAATACGACGTTGCCGATGCCGTCCTGGCCTATCGCTATGCCTATGCCGAGGTAGATGAGCAGGCTGGGGAGGCCGCTGCGTGAAGAGATGCGTACCGCCGCGACGGCGACGAGCAGCACGAGCGAGCAGACCAGCAGGAGCTCATTGAGCGTGTGGACAGTCAGTGGGTGGCCCTTTCCTCAAAGCGCGTCCGGCGGAACGTTCCACCAGCGGCGTATTCGGCAAGTGCTTCGTTACCTTACCTAATCTTTGACGGACTCTTTACGCGATACCCACATTGTGAAACGGCTGTTCGCCCCTGTCCTATGGACCTTGACCCCTGGCGGATCAACGGAGGCGGTCCTGCGCCTATGGTTGCTCCCAGAACTCCCAGGACCACCCTGCCCCTCGAAGGACAGCGATGCCCGCCAAAGAATCCGGACCTTCCGTCAAGAAGAAGGGACGACGCGCACGCCTGCTCGTGCTCGTCTTGGTCCTGGCGCTCTTGGCGGGCCTCGGCTACGGCGCGTACTGGAGCGTGGACACCGTGCGCGCTTCGTTCCCGCAGACCACCGGCTCCCTCAAGGTCCCAGGCCTGACCGGGACCGTCGACGTCAAGCGCGACGAGCACGGCATTCCCCAGCTCTACGCCGACCGCGACGAGGACCTCTTCCGCGCGCAGGGCTTCGTGCACGCGCAGGACCGGTTCTGGGAGATGGACGTACGCCGTCACATGACCTCCGGCCGGCTCTCCGAGATGTTCGGCTCCGGACAGGTCGAGACCGACGCCTTCCTGCGCACCCTCGGCTGGCGCCAGGTCGCGCAGGAGGAGTACGACAAGAAGCTCTCGCCCGAGACGAAGAAGTACCTCCAGGCCTACGCCGACGGGGTCAACGCGTACCTGAAGGGGAAGTCCGGCAAGGGCCTCTCCCTCGAACACGCCGCCCTCAAGCTCACCGACGGCTACAAGCCCGAGCAGTGGACGCCGGTCGACTCGGTGGCCTGGCTCAAGGCGATGGCCTGGGACCTGCGCGGGAACATGCAGGACGAGATCGACCGCTCGCTGATGGCGAACAAGCTCACGCAGGCGCAGATCGACGAGCTCTACCCGGCGTACCCCTTCGACCGGAACAAGCCGATCGTCGAGGGCGGCAGCGTCGCGGGCGGCAAGTACGCCCCCCAGGGCACCGCCGGCTCCGCCGCGGCGGGCACCGGCACGGGCGCCACGGGCACCGGTACGACCGGCACCGGCACCGGCACGGGCGGCACCGCCGGCTCCACCGCGGGCGCGGCAACCGGCGCCGGCTCGCAGGCCACCCCCAACGGCGGCGTCAACCCCGCCACCGGCCTCGCCGACAACGCGAGCGCCCAGGGCGCGACCGTCGGCCTGCGCACGCAGCTGACCGCCCTGTCCAAGACCCTGGACGACATCCCGGCCATCCTCGGCCCCAACGGCAGCGGCATCGGCTCCAACTCCTGGGTCGTCTCCGGCAAGTACACGACCACCGGCAAGCCGCTGCTCGCGAACGACCCGCACCTGTCCCCGCAGCTGCCCTCGGTCTGGTACCAGATGGGCCTGCACTGCCGCGCCGTCTCGGCCCAGTGCCAGTACGATGTCGCCGGCTTCACCTTCTCCGGCATGCCGGGCGTGGTCATCGGCCACAACGCCGACATCGCCTGGGGCATGACCAACCTCGGCGCCGACGTCACCGACCTCTACCTGGAGCAGGTCCGTCCCGAGGGCTACGTCTACGACAACAAGGTCGTCCCCTTCACCACCCGTGAAGAGGAGATCAAGGTCGCGGGCGGCAAGAGCAAGAAGATCACCGTCCGCACCACCAACAACGGACCGCTGATCTCCGACCGCAGCGACGAGCTCGAAACCGTCGGCTCCCGCGCCCCCGTCCCGAGCTCGGCCCCCGACCGCGGCACCGGCTACGCCGTGGCCCTGCGCTGGACCGCCCTGGACCCGGGCAAGTCGATGGACGCCGTCTTCAGGATCGACCGCGCCAAGGACTTCGCGAGCTTCCGGGCCGCGGCCGCGGACTTCGAGGTCCCGTCGCAGAACCTGATCTACGCCGACAACAAGGGTGCCAACGGCAACATCGGCTACCAGGCCCCGGGCCGCATCCCGGTCCGCGGCCAGGGCGACGGCCGCGTGCCGGCCCCCGGCTGGGACCCCAAGTACGCCTGGAAGGGCGGCCGCGACGGCAACGCCGGCTACGTCCCGCAGAACGAGCTGCCCTGGGAGCTCAACCCGCAGCGCGGCTACATCGTCACCGCCAACCAGGCCGTCACCGAGTCCGGCACGGGCGCGGGCAAGTACCCGTACGTGCTGACCACCGACTGGGGCTACGGCGCCCGCAGCCAGCGGATCAACGACCTCATCGAGGCGAAGGTCAAGGACAGCGGCAAGATCTCCACCGACGACATGCGCACCATGCAGATGGACAACAGCAGCGAGATCGCCGCGCTGCTGACCCCGATGCTGGCCAAGATCCCGGTCTCCGACCCGGACGTGCGCTCGGCGCAGAAGCTGCTGGAGGGGTGGAACTACACCCAGGAGAACGACTCCGCGGCGGCCGCCTACTTCAACGCGGTCTGGCGCAACATCCTCAAGCTGGCGTTCGGCGACAAGATGCCGAAGGAGCTGCGCGTCGAGGGCAGCTGCATGAACGTCATCGAGGAGAGCACCGGCCCGAACGACGACCTCGCCAAGACCGTCCGCGAGTGCGGCACCCGCGGCTCCGACTCCGCGCAGCCGGACGGCGGCGACCGCTGGTTCGAGGTGGTCCGCCGCCTGGTCAAGGACGAGAAGTCGCCGTGGTGGACGGCCACCCCGAAGACCGTCCACGACAAGCCGATCAAGACCCGCGACGAGCTCTTCGCCCGCGCCATGGAGGACGCGCGCTGGGAGCTGACCGCCAAGCTCGGCAAGGACCAGTCGACCTGGAGCTGGGGCCGGCTGCACCAGCTGACGCTGAAGAACCAGACCATCGGCAAGGAGGGACCCGGCTTCATGCAGTGGGTCCTCAACCGCGGCCCGTGGAACCTGGGCGGCGGCGAGGCCACCGTCAACGCCACCGGCTGGAACGCCTCCAGCGGGTACGACGTCACCTGGGTGCCGTCGATGCGGATGGTCGTGAACCTCAACGACCTGGACAAGTCCCGCTGGATCAACCTGACCGGCGCCTCGGGCCACGCGTATGACGGCAGCTACACCGACCAGACGACGATGTGGGCCAAGGGCGAACTGCTGGACTGGCCGTTCGGGAAGGACGCCGTCGACAAGTCGACAGTGGACACCCTGACGCTCAAGCCGTGAGCGGCGCGCCCCGATCCGGACCCGGCGCTCCGGATGCCGTGATCAGGGCGTGAAGCGCACCACCCCCGACGGGGTGGCGACCGCCTGGACGGGGTGGTCGTGCGGTTCCTCCGGGACCCGCGCGACCACCTCTTCGTCGTAGAGGAGCACCACCAGCGCCGGATGCGCGCCGGCCCGCTCCAGCCGCGCCAGCACCCGGTCGTACGAGCCCCCGCCGCGCCCGAGCCGCATCCCGCGCCGGTCCACCGCCAGCCCTGGCAGCAGTACCGCGTCCGCGCCGGTGACGGCCTGCGGGCCCAGCGGGGGACCGGAGGGCTCCAGCAGCCGCATCTTCCCCGGGTGCGCGGCCTCGGCGAGGCTGTCCGGGCCCTCGTACGCCGCCCAGTCGAGGTCGTTGTCGGGCAGCAGCAGGGGCAGCAGCACCCGCTTCCCGGCGTCCCGCAGCGCGTCGAGCAGCTCGCGGGTGCCCGGTTCCGCGCCGACGGAGACGTACGCGGCCACCGTGCGCGCGCCGGCCAGCTCGGGCAGCGCCAGCGCGGAGCGCGCGAGCGCGCGGGCCGCCGTACGGCGGGACTCGGGCGACAAGGCCCGGCGGGCGGCGAGGAGTTCCCGGCGCAGGGGGCCCTTTTCGGGTGGGAACGGGGGGATTTCGGGCGACTGCTCTACCACGGTTGAGTCACATTTCCTTTTCTATCGGGACAGAGTCGGATGTATTTACCGGAATCTGGCCGGGTGTTCGGTGCGACCCACTATCGTTCTGCCCATGACTCAGTCGCACCCCGTGATCAAGAAAGCCGTCATTCCGGCCGCGGGCCTCGGTACTCGTTTCCTCCCGGCGACCAAGGCGACCCCCAAGGAAATGCTCCCGGTCGTGGACAAGCCGGCGATCCAGTACGTGGTCGAGGAGGCCGTCTCGGCCGGCCTCGACGACGTCCTCATGATCACAGGACGTAACAAGCGGCCCCTTGAAGACCACTTCGACCGCAACTACGAGCTGGAGTCGGCCCTGATCGCCAAGGGCGACGACGACCGGCTGAAGAAGGTCCAGGAGTCCAGCGACCTCGCCACCATGCACTACGTCCGCCAGGGCGACCCGCGCGGCCTCGGCCACGCCGTCCTGTGCGCCGAGCCGCACGTCGGGAACGAGCCCTTCGCCGTCCTCCTCGGCGACGACCTCATCGACCCCCGCGACCCCCTGCTGCGCCGGATGGTCGACGTCCACGAGCAGACCGGCGGCACCGTCATCGCCCTGATGGAGGTCGACCCCGCCCACGTGCACCTCTACGGCTGCGCCGCCGTCGAGCCGACCGACGAGGACGACGTCGTCCGCGTCACCGGCCTCGTCGAGAAGCCGGAGCCCGCCGAGGCCCCCAGCAACTACGCGGTCATCGGACGCTACGTCCTGCACCCCGCGATCTTCGGCATACTGCGTGAGACCGAGCCGGGCCGCGGTGGGGAGATCCAGCTCACCGACGCCCTGCAGAAGCTGGCCGCCGACGAGAGCGTGGGCGGCCCGGTGCACGGCGTGGTCTTCCGCGGCCGCCGCTACGACACCGGGGACCGGGGGGACTACCTGCGGGCCATCGTCCGACTCGCGTGCGAACGTGAGGACCTGGGCCCGGAGTTCCGCACCTGGCTTCACCGTTACGTCACGGAGGAGATGTAGCACCTTGAGCAGCAGCGCACCGCAGGACACCGGCCACCACCGCCTGTGGTCGGTGGACGAGCACCTCGCGGACGTCCTCGCGGCCGTACGGCCGCTGGAACCCATCGAGCTCCAGCTGCTCGACGCCCAGGGCTGCGTCCTGGTCGAGGACGTCACCGTGCCCGTCGCCCTCCCGCCCTTCGACAACAGCTCCATGGACGGCTACGCCGTCCGCACGGCCGACGTCCAGGGCGCGAGCGAGGAGTTCCCCGCGGTGCTCACGGTCATCGGGGACGTCGCGGCGGGCAGCGGCGAGCTGCCCACCGTCGGCCCCGGCCAGGCCGCCCGCATCATGACCGGCGCCCCGCTGCCGCCCGGCGCGGAAGCCGTCGTACCGGTCGAGTGGACCGACGGCGGCACGGGCGGCGGCGCCTCCTCCGGGATGACCCCGGCCAGCTCCGCGCCCGAGGGCGCCGGCGGCGAGGTACGGGTCCACCGCGCGGCCGAGGCCCGGGCGCACGTCCGCGCCCGCGGCAGCGACGTACAGGCCGGCGACCTGGCGCTGGCCGCCGGCACCGTCCTCGGCCCGCCGCAGATCGCGCTGCTCGCCGCCATCGGCCGGGGCACCGTACGGGTCCGGCCGCGCCCGCGCGTGGTCGTCCTGTCCACCGGCAGCGAGCTGGTCCAGCCGGGTGAGGCGCTGGCCGCCGGGACGATCTACGACTCCAACAGCTTCTCGCTGGCCGCCGCCGCCCGCGACGCCGGCGCCATCGCGTACCGGGTCGGCGCGGTCGCCGACGACGCCGACACGCTGCGCGCCACCATCGAGGACCAGCTGATCCGCGCCGACCTGCTGGTTACCACGGGCGGGGTCAGCGTCGGCGCGTACGACGTGGTCAAGGAGGCCCTCACCGCCGCCGGCACCGGCGACGGTGAGGAGCCGCAGGCCGGCGGCGTGGACTTCCGCAAACTCGCGATGCAGCCCGGCAAGCCGCAGGGCTTCGGCACGGTCGGCCCCGACCACACCCCGCTGATGGCCCTGCCCGGAAACCCGGTGTCCTCGTACGTCTCCTTCGAGCTGTTCGTGCGTCCCGCGATCCGGGCCCTCATGGGGCTGCCGGCGTCGCAGGTCAGCCGGCCGAGCGTGCGGGCCGTGCTGAAGGCGGACCAGCCGATCGGCTCCCCGGCCGCGCGCCGGCAGTTCCTGCGCGGCACGTACGACGCCGAGACCGGCACGGTCAGCCCGGTCGGCGGATCGGGCTCCCACCTGATCGCCGCGCTGGCGCACGCCGACTCGCTGATGGTCGTACCGGAGGACGTCACCTCGGTGGAGCCGGGCGACGAGCTGGAAGTGATCCTGCTCGGCTGACCGTCCCGTGCCGGCCGGGCGTGCCGCCCGGCCGGTGCCCGCGCCCCGCAGGGGCCCCGGGCAGCCTGTTCGGCCTGTGGTCCTGCCCGGCTGAGGACCGCCCGGTGCGGGTAGCGTGTTGCACCACACAGGCCCCGGCGTTTCGGGGCCCGGAGCGGGAGCGGCACGTAGACATGAGTACGCAGAGCAGGCTGACGCACATCGACGAGGCCGGCGCGGCCCGGATGGTCGACGTATCGACAAAAGACGTCACCACCCGCACGGCGCGCGCCAGCGGCCGCGTCCTGGTCTCTCCCCGGGTGATCGAGCTGCTGCGCGGCGAGGGCGTGCCGAAGGGCGACGCCCTCGCCACCGCGCGGATCGCCGGGATCATGGGGGCGAAGAAGACCCCCGACCTGATCCCGCTCTGCCACCCGCTGGCGGTCTCCGGGGTGAAGGTGGACCTGAAGGTCGCCGACGACGCCGTCGAGATCCTCGCCACCGTGAAGACCACCGACCGCACGGGCGTGGAGATGGAGGCGCTGACCGCGGTCGCCGTCGCCGGCCTCACCGTGATCGACATGGTGAAGGCCGTCGACAAGGGCGCGGTCATCACCGACGTCCGCGTGGAGGAGAAGACGGGCGGCAAGTCCGGCGACTGGACCCGCTCGTGACGCCCCCGCGCGGCGGCGAGGTCCACAGCCACGTGCCGCCCGTGGCCGACGAGGCCCCGGAGGCTGCGGCGCCCGGCACCGGCGCGCCCGCCCCCCGCGGCCTGGTGGTCACCGCCTCCAACCGCGCCTCGCAGGGCGTGTACGCCGACAAGGGCGGCCCGCTGCTGGCCGAGGCGCTGGAGAAGCTGGGCTTCGCGGTCGACGGCCCGCGCGTCGTCCCGGACGGCGACCCCGTCGAGCGGGCGCTGCGCGAGGGCGTGGCCGCCGGGTACGACGTCATCCTGACCACCGGCGGCACCGGCATCTCGCCGACCGACCGGACCCCGGACGCGACCGCCCGCGTGCTCGACTACGAGATCCCGGGCATCCCGCAGGCCATCCGTGCCGAGGGCCTCGCCAAGGTGCCGACCGCCGCCCTGTCGCGGGGCCTGGCCGGCGTGGCCGGCCGCACGCTGATCGTGAACCTGCCCGGCTCCACGGGCGGGGTCAAGGACGGCCTCGCGGTGCTGTCGCGGATCCTGCCGCACGCCGTCGACCAGATCCGCGGCGGCGACCACCCCAGACCGGACGCGGCACCCGGGAGCCCGAGCTGAACGGCCCGTCCTGGCCGGTGGTGCTGGCGGACGGCGACGTCACGCTGCGGCCGATAAAACTGCGCGACCAGCGCGCCTGGCGCGAGGTCAACCGGCGCAACCGCGACTGGCTGCGGCCGTGGGAGGCCACCATTCCGCCGCCCGCGCCGTGGGGGCCGGTGATCCACCGGCCCACGTACCGGCAGATGGTCCGCCACCTGCGGGCGGAGGCGAACGCCGGCCGGATGCTGCCCTTCGTCATCGAGTACCAGGGGCGGCTGGTCGGCCAGCTGACGGTCGCCGGGATCACCTGGGGATCGATGTGCGCCGCCCATGTGGGCTACTGGGTGGACCGGGACGTGGCCGGCCGCGGGGTGATGCCGACGGCCGTCGCCCTCGCCGTGGACCACTGCTTCGCGAAGGTCGGGCTGCACCGCATCGAGGTGTGCATCCGCCCGGAGAACGGCCCCAGCCGGCGGGTGGTGGAGAAGCTGGGCTTCCGCGAGGAGGGGCTGCGGCCGCGTTATCTCCATATCGACGGGGCGTGGCGCGACCATCTGGTGTTCGCGCTCACCGCGGAGGAGGTCCCGGAGGGGCTGCTGCGCCGCTGGAACCGGGTGCGCAAGAAGGAAAGCCCGCCGCCGTCGACCACACCGTAAAACAGGTAATCGCAAAAGCGTTCGAATTGCTGGTCGATTCGCCCATAACCTGATCCGAAGAATCACAAAAAAAGTCGGTGATATCAGCCGGATCGTGCGACACACCGGCCCAATTGGCTGATCCGGTCGGCCGTGCCCCTCTACGGTGTGGGGTGTGAGCAGCAGCGGCCTCATCTACGCAGTCATCGTCGGGGCCTGGGCCGCCTACTTGGTGCCCATGTGGCTCCGGAGGCAGGACGAGCTGAACGAAGCGCGTCCGACGGAACGCTTCTCCACCGCCATCCGGCTGCTTTCCGGCCGGGCGGGAATGGAGCGCCGTTACGCCAAGGGGCTGCGTGAGCGCGGTGAAGTCCAGGCGGAGCCCCAGCCCCACGCGGACCCGGACGCGGCGACGGAAACGGTGAATTCCGTGGACGCCGACGCCCGGGCCCTCGGCGTGTCCCCGACCAGGGCCGAACCGAGATCGGTCGAGGTCGAACGGGTCGAACGGGTCCGGCGCCAGCAGCGCCTCCAGGTCCTCGCGCGCCGCCGGCGCACCACGGCCCTGCTCTTCCTCGCCTTCAGCGGTGGCGCGATCGCCGCGGCCGTCGGCGGGCTGCGCTACCTGTGGGCGCCCGCCGTGCCCGCACTGCTGCTGAGCGCCTACATCGTGCACCTGCGGGTCCAGGAGCGGCGCCGCTACGAGTTCACGATGGACCGGCGCCGCGCCGAGGCGGCCGCCCGCGCCCTGCGCGAGAGCCGCCCCCGCCACCGCGACCCCGAACCCGCCGGCATCACCGAGCCGGACCCCGCGCCGCCGGTCTCCCCGCAGGAGGCCGGACGCCGCGCGCTCGTCGAGCAGACCGACCACGCCGAGTGGGTCGACCAGCAGCGCGAGCGCGAACGCGGCCCGGCGCGCGGCGACAGCTGGGAACCCGTACCGGTCCCGCTGCCCACGTACGTGACGGCGCCCGTCGCCCCGCGCGCCACCGGCCCGGTGAACCCGGACGGCTGGAGCGCGACCCGTTCCAGCACCGCCGAGCCGACGAACCCGCGCCTGCGTGCCCAGCCGGGCCCGGCGCCGGCGAAGCCGGACCCCAAGGCGCAGCCGGCCGCCCCGCGGCCGCGCGGCCGCGAGGCCGGGCGCACCCCGCTCTTCGACCAGTACGAGAGCGACGATCGGCCGCGCGCCGCGAACGAGTGACGCGGCCGGCGCGTTACGCGTGACCTGCGAGGACCCGGCCGGATCCGCCGGCCGGGGTCCGCGGGTCGCCTGCCGGGAACGCGTTTTGGAGCAGCGGCGCGGGGATGCTAATGTTTCACACGTCGCAAGGGCCTGTGGCGCAGTCTGGTAGCGCACCTCGTTCGCATCGAGGGGGTCTGGGGTTCAAATCCCCACAGGTCCACAGACGACAGTTTCCGAGTAGCTCTCGGAAACGTCACGAGATCCCGTCCGGTCGGAAGACCGGGCGGGATTTCGGCGTTTCCGGGTGACCCAACTCCGGGACGGCGCCACGGTGCAGGCGTGGGAAGTGCTCGGCGGAGCCGGCGAGCTGGTGGAGCGGGTGGGTTACCGGGGGCCGAGTGCCCTGGAGGGGCCGCTGCCGGTACGGGAGTTGGCGCGGGCCACCGTCGGTGTAGGGGGCCTGTGGGTGTCGGGTGCCGCTGCGCGGAGCCGGTCCCCGCGCAGCGGCTCCGGCGGCGTCAGGAGGGTGCGGCCGGGGAGGGGAGGGGCTTGGCCATGCAGCGGCTCGACTCGTAGGCGCGGTAGTAGCCGAACTTCTCCGACAGCGCGTACCCCGACGACAGGTACAGCGCGATCGCCTCCGGCTGCTGGTCGCCGGTCTCCAGGACCATCCGCCGCCGCCCGGCCGCCGTCGCGTCGGCCTCCAGCTCCGCCAGGATGCGGCGGGCCAGTCCCCGTCCGCGGGCCTCGGGGACGACGAACATGCGCTTGATCTCGGCGTCGCCGTCCGCGTAGCCCTCGTCGTTGTGGTCTTGCGCACGCCAGCCGCCGCTCGCCACCGGGACGTCCGAGGCGTCGTACGCGAGCAGGTAGAGGCCGGCCGGCGGGACGAACATCGCCGGGTCGAGGAAGGTGGCGTCGCCCTCGCCGTCGTACCGCGCCCGGTATTCGAGCTGGACCTGGGCGTCGAGTTTCAGCGCGTCCGGGTGGTCGTACGGTACGGCGCGCAGGTGTATCCCGTGAGACATCAGAACATCGTACGGAAGGCTGCGGTTATGGTGCTGGGATGCTCACCGTGACCTCCGTGAATGTGAATGGGATCCGCGCCGCCGCCAAGAAGGGCTTCGTGGAGTGGCTCGCCGGATCCGATGCCGACGTCGTGTGCCTGCAGGAGGTACGGGCGGAGGAAGCGCAGATTCCGGTGGAGGCGCGGGAGCCCGGGGGCTGGCACACCGTGTTCGCGCCGGCCGCTGCGAAGGGCCGGGCCGGCGTCGCCCTGTATACGCGCAAGTCACCTGAACGGGTGCAGGTGGGTTTCGGCAGTGACGAGTTCGACACGAGCGGGCGGTACCTGGAGATCGACCTGCCCGGCGTCACCGTGGCGAGCCTGTACCTGCCCTCCGGCGAGGCCGGTACGGAGAAGCAGGAGGAGAAGTACCGCTTCATGGCGGAGTTCCACACCTACCTCGGGGCGCTGAAGGCGCGGGCCGCGGCCGACGGCCGGGAGGTCGTGGTGTGCGGTGACTGGAACATCTGCCACCGGGAGGCCGACCTCAAGAACTGGAAGACCAACCGGAAGAACGCCGGCTTCCTGCCCGAGGAGCGGGAGTGGCTCGGGAAGGTGTACTCGGAGGCCGGGTACGTGGACGTGGTGCGCGTGCTGCACCCCGACACGGAGGGCCCGTACTCCTGGTGGTCCTACCGCGGGCGGGCCTTCGACAACGACGCCGGCTGGCGCATCGACCTCCAGGTCGCGACGCCGGGGCTGGCCGCCAAGGCCGTCAAGGCGTTCGTCGAGCGGGCCGAGACGCACCCGGAGCGGTGGTCCGACCACGCGCCCGTGACCGTCGTCTACGAGCTCGGCGTCTGAGGCGGCCGGGGAGTCCGCGGCGCTGCGGGGCCGCGCCGCTGGTGCAGGCGGTCCATCGCCATCGTGAGTTCGGCCTCGACCACGCTCTTGGCCAGCGGGCGCATCCGGGTGACGGCCTCCTCCCCGATGTGGGCGGAGATCAGCTCGGTGAACAGCTCCGCCAGGGCGTCCGCGTGCTCGCGCACCCGGCGGCCCGTCTCCAGTACCGCGGCGAGCGGTACGCCCTCGCGGACCAGGGCGGAGGAGACGTCCAGCAGGCGCCGGCTGACGTGCACGATCTCCTCGCCGTCGGTGGCGAGGTAGCCGAGGTCGAGGGCGGCCGCCAGGTTCTCCGGGGTGACCTCGCCCTCGAAGTGGTCGGCGAGGGCCTCCGGCGAGAGCCGCACGGGGGTCTCGTCCGACCAGCCCATGCCGAGCAGCTCGCCGAGCTGGCCGACGTCGCGGCCCTTCTCGAAGGCGGCGGTGAGTTCCGCGATGCCGCCGAGGGTGTGGCCGCGTTCCAGCAGGGCGGCGATGGTGCGCAGCCGGGCCAGGTGCTGGTCGTCGTACCAGGCGATGCGGCCCTCGCGGCGGGGCGGCGGGAGCAGCTTGCGCTCGCGGTAGAAGCGCAGGGTGCGCACCGGAATGCCAGCGGCCTCGGCCAGCTCCTGAGTCCGGTACTCGCGCGTCACAGCCGCCTCCGCCTCCCACGTCCCCCGCGTCTCCACATGCGCAGCCTAGGGCGTACCCCCGGTAACTTTCCGGGCGCGACCCCTACCCATGGGTACGGAGCTGCTCTACCCTCCCGATTGTGCCAGTGATTGCTGGCAGTGTTGCGATGAGTGTGTGATGGCGTGGCTTGGCGTGGCTGGGACGGACTGCGGAAGCGGGAGGCGGCGGGCATGAGCGGCATGGGCGGGCGTGAGCACGGGCGCGAGCACGTACGGGTGGCGGTGATCGGGTCCGGGTTCGGCGGGCTCGGCGCGGCCGTGCGGCTGCGGCGCGAGGGGATCACGGACTTCGTCGTCCTGGAACGGGCCGACTCCGTCGGCGGCACCTGGCGCGACAACAGCTATCCCGGGTGCGCGTGCGACGTCCCCTCGCACCTGTACTCGTTCTCCTTCGCACCCAACCCCGACTGGCCCCGCACCTTCTCCGGGCAGCCGGCCATCCGCGCCTACCTGGAGCACGTCACCGACACCTTCGGGCTGCGCCCGCACATCCGCTTCGGCCACGAGGTCATGCTGATGCGCTGGGACACCGAGGAACTGCGCTGGGAGATCGACACCTCGGCGGGCGCCTTCACCGCCGACGTCGTGGTGTCGGCGACCGGGCCGCTGTCGGACCCGAAGATGCCGGACATCCCGGGACTGGACGAGTTCCCCGGCAAGGTGTTCCACTCCGCGCGCTGGGACCACGACTACGACCTGCGCGGCAAGCGGGTGGCGGTGATCGGCACCGGCGCCTCCGCGATCCAGATCGTGCCCGCCATCGCCCCGAAGACGGCGCGCCTGACCCTCTTCCAGCGCACCCCGCCGTGGGTCATGCCGCGCACCGACCGGGCCATCGGCTCCCTGGAGCGCAGGCTGCACCGGCAGCTGCCGTTCACCCAGGCGGCCCGGCGCGGGCTGCTGTGGGGGATCCGGGAGCTGCAGGTCAGCGCGTTCACCAAGCGGCCGAACCAGCTCGGGCTCATCGAGTCGCTCGCCAAGGCCAATATGGCGCGCTCCATCAAGGACCCGGCGCTGCGGGCCAAGCTGACGCCCTCGTACCGGATCGGCTGCAAGCGGATCCTGCTCTCCAGCGAGTACTACCCGGCCCTCGCGCGGCCCGACGTCGACCTGGTCGCCTCCGGGCTGAAGGAGGTCAGGGGCTCGGTGCTGGTCGCCGCGGACGGAACCGAGACCGAGGCCGACGCGATCATCTTCGGCACCGGCTTCCACGTCACGGAGCTGCCGGTCGCCGAGCGGGTGATCGGTGCGGACGGGCAGACCCTCGCGGACACCTGGAAGAACGGGATGCAGGCGCTGCGCGGGGCGACGGCGGCCGGCTTCCCCAACTGGATGACGATCATCGGGCCGAACACCGGCCTCGGCAACAGCTCGATGATCCTGATGATCGAGTCCCAGCTGAACTACATGGCGGACTACCTGCGCCAGCTGTCCCTCCTCGGCGACGGCCGCGGCGGGCGCACCGCGCTCGCCGCGCGGCCCTCCGCCGTCAACCAGTGGAACCGGCACGTGCAGGCGCGGATGGAGCGGACCGTGTGGAACACGGGCGGCTGCACCAGCTGGTACCTGGACGCGGCGGGCCGCAACACGACGGTCTGGCCCGGTACGACGGGTGAGTTCCGGCGCGCCACGTTGACGGTCGACCTGGCCGAGTACGAGGTCGTACGGGTACGGGGGCGCGACGGCACGGCCCAGCGGGCCGCGGCCCCCGCCGCCGCGGAGGGGGCGGCGTGAGCCGCGCGCCGCACGTCACCGCCGGGCGGTACGCGCCGCCGGCCGCCGGGCGCGAGCTGGTCGCCGTCTCCGCCGACGGGTCCCGGCTGCACGTCGAGGTCCACGGACCCGACGGCGCCCCGGCCGTGGTCCTCTCCCACGGCTGGACCTGCTCCACCGCCTTCTGGGCCGCGCAGATCCGGGAACTGGCCCGCGACCACCGGGTCATCGCCTACGACCAGCGCGGCCACGGCCGCAGCCCGGCCGCCGCCGCGTACAGCACCGCCGCCCTCGCCGACGACCTGGTCGCCGTACTGGAGGCCACCCTCGCCCCCGGCGAGCGGGCCGTCGTCGCCGGGCATTCCATGGGCGGCATGACCGTCATGGCCGCCGCCGGCCGGGCACGGTTCGCCGAGCACGCCGCCGCCGTCCTGCTGTGCAGCACCGGCAGCTCGCGGCTGGTCGCCGAGGCGACCGTGCTGCCGCTGCGCCCCGGGCGCGCCCGGACCCGTATGACCCGGGGGCTGCTGGGCTCACCCGCCCCGCTCGGGCCCGTCACCCCCGCCACGCGGGCGGTGCTCAGGTACGCGACCATGGGCCCGGGTTCCGCGCCCGACCGGGTGGAGGCCTGCGCCCGGATCGTGCACGCCTGCCCCGCCGGGGTGCGCCGCGCCTGGTCGCACGTACTGGCCGGGCTCGACCTGGACGACGGGGTGGCGCGGCTGACGGCGCCCACCGCCGTGATCGCGGGCCGTGGCGACCGGCTCACCCCCGTCGTGCACGCCCGCCGGCTCGCGGCCGCGCTGCCGCACTGCGTGGGACTGACCGAACTCACCGGCATGGGTCACATGACCCCGGTCGAGGCACCCGAGGCCGTCACCGGCGCCGTACGCGACCTGGCATCTCGATATGTCGACAATGTTGAGAAGGAGAAGACGCCGTGAGTGCTCGCAGGAGTCTGGAAGGCCAGGTCGCCGTCGTCACCGGGGCCGCCCGCGGGGTCGGCGAACTGCTCGCCCGCAAGCTGTCGGCGCGCGGTGCGAAGGTCGCGCTCGTCGGCCTGGAGCCGGAGGCGCTCAAGGAGGTCTCCGAACGGCTGCACACCGACAGCGACCACTGGTACGCCGACGTCACCGACCACGAGGCGATGGCCCAGGTGGCGCAGGAGGTCAAGCAGCGCTTCGGCAAGGTGGACATCGTCGTCGCCAACGCGGGCGTGGCCTCCGGCGGACCGTTGGTGGACTCCGACCCGGAGGCCTGGCGGCGGGTGATCGAGGTCAACCTGATCGGCGGCGCCGTCACCGCCCGCGCCTTCCTGCCCGTCCTCATGGAGAGCCGCGGCTACTTCCTGCAGATCGCCTCGCTCGCCGCGATCACCCCCGCCCCCATGATGACGGCGTACTGCGCCTCCAAGTCCGGCGTCGAGGCCTTCGCGCACTGCCTGCGGGCCGAGGTCGGCTACAAGGGCGTCAAGGTCGGCGTCGGCTACCTCTCCTGGACCGACACCGACATGGTGCGCGGCGCCGACCAGCACGACGTGATGCGCGAACTGCGCGGGCGCCTGCCCTGGCCGGCGAACCGGACCTACCCCCTCGGCCCGGCCGTGGACCGGATCGTCGCCGGGATCGAGCGGCGCTCGGCGCACGTGTACGCGCAGTGGTGGCTGCGCGGGATGCAGGGCGTACGGGGCTACCTGCCGGCGGTCATCGCGGCGGGCGGGCAGCGCGAGATGAAGCGGTTCGAACCCCGGCTGGCCGGGGTGCCCAAGGGGCTGGTGGGCGCCGGCGGGGCCGCCGACGAGCAGGAGCGAACCCGCCACAATTGATCAAAATGCGCCCTTTGTCCCCTCGTGTCAGTCTGGTCGAGGCCCGACCACCAACACCCCTCAGGGAGTGCAAGCATGGGTATCAAGGACCAGTTCCAGGACAAGGCGCAGGAACTCAAGGACAAGGCGCAGAAGGCCCAGCAGGGCGCGAAGGGCGAGGCTTCCTCGCGGTCCCAGCAGGCCAAGGCCAAGAAGCCGCAGGCGCAGCAGAAGACCGACGACATCCGCGCCGAGCTCGACGACAGCTGGGACTGACACAGCCCGGACCGGCTCCGGCTCACCGGGCCTGACTGCTACCAGGCCCGTCAGCACACAGCGCCGAGGGGCGCGGCCCGTATCTCCTACGGGTCGCGCCCCTTCCTCGTGCCTGCCGTTCATGCCTGCCGTTCGTACGACCGTCGTACGAACGGCAGGCGTCACGGCCGCGGCGGCAGCTTCGGCCGGCGGCCGTCCGGGACGTCGGTGTAGCCGGGCGGGATCGCGGCCGGGTCCTGCTCCAGCAGCTCCAGCGCCAGGTACACCGCGTCGTCCAGCTGTGCGTGCCGCCCCTCCGCCCAGTCGAGCGGGGTGCGCTGGATCGCCAGGTCCGGCTCCACGCCGTGGTTCTCCACCGACCACCCGTACTCCGGGAACCAGGCGGCGTTCATCGGCACGGTGATGACCGTGCCGTCGCCGAGGGTGTGCCGGCCGGTCATGCCGACCACACCGCCCCAGGTGCGCTGGCCCACCACCGGGCCCAGGCCGAGCAGTTTGAACGCGGCGGTGATCATGTCCCCGTCGGAGGAGGTCGCCTCGTCGGCCAGGGCGACGATCGGCCCGCGCGGGGCGTTCGAGGCGTAACTGACCGGCTGGGCGTCGCGCGTCAGGTCCCACCCCAGAATCGATCGGGTGAGTTTTTCGACGACGAGTTCACTGATGTGCCCGCCGGCGTTGCCGCGCACGTCGACGATCAGGGCGGGCCGCGACATCTCCATGCGCAGGTCGCGGTTGAACTGCGCCCAGCCCGAGCCGCCCATGTCGGGGATGTGCAGGTAGCCGCAGCGGCCGCCGCTGACCTCCCGGACCACGGCGCGGCGCTTGGACACCCAGTCCTGGTAGCGCAGCGGCCGTTCGTCGACCAGCGGGACGACCGCGACGCGGCGGGCGTGGCCCTCGCCCTCGGCCGGGGTGAACGTCAGCTCCACGGTCGTGCCCCCGGCCGCCGCGAGCAGCGGGTACGGGCCGGCGACGGGGTCGACGGGCCGGCCGTCGACGTGGGTGAGCACCGCGCCCTCGCGGATGCCGGTGCCGGCGAGCGGGGAGCGGGCCTTGGAGTCGGAGGACTCGCCGGGCAGGATCCGCGCGACCACCCACCCCTCGTCACGGCGCACCAGGTTGGCGCCGAGGAGGCCGATCGCACGCTGGTAGTGGGGCGGGCCCTCGTTGCGGCGGGCGGGGGAGACGTAGGCGTGCGAGGTGCCGAGTTCGCCGAGCACCTCGCGCAGCAGGTCGGCGAACTCGTCGGGGGACGCGACCCGTTCGACCAGGGGGCGGTACTGGCTCAGCACCGCGTCCCAGTCGATGCCGCACATGTTCGGCTCCCAGAAGTACGCGCGGATGAGCCTGCCGGCCTCCTCGTAGGCCTGCCGCCACGCGGCCGCCGGGTCCACCTCGTGCAGGATGCGCCGCAGGTCGAGGTAGACGGTGGAGTCGCCGTCACCCGATTCGGTGGCCGGCACGGCGCGAAGGTCACCGTCGTCGTTGACGACCAGCCGGGTGCCGTCGCCGCTGACCGCGAACCAGTCCAGCCCGGAGGCCAGTTCGGTCTTGCGGGCCTTGGTCATGTCGAAGTGCTCCAGCGTGGGCTTGCCGCTGGTGTCGGCCGGGTTGGCGAAGGTCTCGCCGAGCGCGCCCGAGATGGGCCAGCGCAGCCACACCAGTCCGCCGCCGTGCACGGGGTGGAGGGCCGAGTACTTCGAGGCGGTCACCGGGAAGGGGGTGACCCGGCTCTCCAGGCCCTCGACCTCCACGGTCACCGTCCCGTCGCCCTCCCCGGGCTCGCCCTCGACGGGGTCGAGCCCGCCCGCCGCCGGGCGCCCGTCGGGGGAGAAGGCGAAGGGGGAGGGGGTGGCAGAGGAGAGCGGCACCAGGTACGGGCGGCAGCCCAGCGGGAACGACAGGTCGCCGGTGTGCACGTCGTACACCGGGTCGAACCCGCGCCACGACAGGAAAGCGAGGTAACGGCCGTCCCGCGTGAAAACCGGGTTTTCATCCTCGAAGCGGCCGTTGGTGACGTCGACGACGACGCGCGCGCCAGGCCCGGAGATCTTCGCCATCTTGATCTGCCGCAGCGAGCGGCCGATACCCGGGTGCGACCAGGTCAGCCAGCAGCCGTCGGGGGAGAAGGCGAGGTCGGTGACGGGCCCGTTGATGGACCGGATCAGCTCGGTGACCTCGCCGTTGGACTCCTCCGTCGCGTCGAGGAGCAGCAGCCGTCCGTCGTTGGAGGCGATGGCGAGCCGCTCGCCGGCCGGGTCGGACAGCAGCTCGGTGACGCGGCCCAGCTCGCCCGAGGCGAGCCGGCGCGGCTCGTGCTCCCCGGAGGCGCGGGGGAGGTAGGCGATCTCGATGGCGTCCTCGCCTTCGGCGTCGGTGACGTAGGCGACCTGGCCGCTGCTGCCGAGCATCTCCGGGAGGCGGACGCGTACGCCGGGGGTGTCGGCGATGGTGCGGGCCGGTCCGTCGCGGTGGGTGAGCCAGTACAGGCTGCCGCGGACGACGACGGCGCTGGCCCGGCCGGTGGTGTCCACGGCCAGCGAGTCGACATGGCTGGCGGCGGGCACCTGGTACGTACGCCGTCCCGCGCGCGGGCCGCCGAGGCGGACGTCGAGTCTGCGGGGGGAGGCGTCCTCGGCGAGGGAGTCCACCAGCCAGAGGTCGCCGGCGCACTGGTAGACGACGCGGGAGCCGTCGCTGGAGGCGTGGCGGGCGTAGAACTCCTCGTGGTCGGTGTGGCGGCGCAGGCCGGTGCCGTCCGGCAGGCAGGAGTAGAGGTTGCCGATGCCCTCGTGGTCGGAGAGGAAGGCGATGCGGCCGCCGACGAACATCGGCGATTCGATGTGGCCTTCGAGGTCCTCCAGCAGGCGTGCGCCGTGCAGCCACAGCCGGCCGGTGGCGCCGCCGCGGTAGCGCTTCCAGGCGGCGGGTTCGTGCGGGGGCTTGCCGGTCAGCAGCAGGCTGTGGTGCTCGCCGTCGACGTCGGCGACCTGGATGTCGGAGACGGGGCCCCAGGGCAGGCGGCCGCCGGGGCTGCCGTCGGTGGGCAGCTTGTAGGCCCAGGAGTAGTAGGAGAACGGCTGTCCGTGCGAGGAGACGGCCAGGATGTTGCCGTCGGGGTCCCAGCCGCAGACGCGGGTGTCGGTGGAGCCCCAGTAGCTGAGCCGGCGTGCCGGGCCGCCGTCCACGGGGGCCAGGTGGATCTCGGGATCGAGGCTGCGCCAGGTGGTGAAGGCGATGTGCCGTCCGTCGGAGGAGAAGCGGGGGTGGCCGACCCGGGTGCGGTCGACGGTGATCCGCCAGGCCCGGCCCGGGGTGTGGCCCTCGGGGACCAGCGGGGCGATCCACAGATCGTCCTCGGTGGCGAAGCACAGCAGGTCGTCGTGCAGGTGCGGGAAGCGGAGGTACGCGACGTCGTGACTCACCCCACAATGCTTTCCGCGCCGGAGGGGCCCGGCAACTCGTACAGGTGAGCCATGTGTGACCCACGCCACCGGTTCCAGCGAAACGGAACGGTTTCGTTTCGTTAAGGGGGCGGGTAGGCTGCCATGTGTACGAAACCGTTTCGTTCGGATGGGTGGTCGTGATGAAGGGAAGCTGCCGGGTGACCGACGCGATGTCGGCGCGGCGCAGCCGGATCACCCCCGAGCGGGAGGCCGAGCTCCACGAGGCGGTCCTCGACCTCCTCCGCGAGGTCGGGTACGAGGCGCTGACCATGGACGCGGTCGCCGCCCGTACGAAGTCCAGCAAGGCCACCCTCTACCGCCAGTGGGGGAGCAAGCCGGAACTGGTCGCGAAGGCCCTCCGATGTACCCAGCCGGTCTCCCTGCGGGAGATCGACACGGGCACCCTGCGCGGGGACTTCGCACGCATGGTCGCTCACTCCGACGACGCGCAGATGGCCAAGGACACCGCCCTGATGCGGGGTCTGGCCCATGCCGTCCACGAGAGTCCGGAGCTGCACCGGGCGCTGCGCGACCTGCTGGTCGACCCGGAGATCAACGGTCTCCAGGCCATGCTCCGCCGCGCGGTCGAGCGGGGCGAGGTCCGCCCGGACTGTCCCGCGCTGGACTTCGTACCGCACATGCTCATCGGGGCGTTCATCGCACTGCCGCTGATCGAGGACCGGTCCGTCGACCGGGAGTTCCTCAACCAGTTCATCGACGCCGTGGTCTTCCCCGCCCTCGGCGTCTGACTCCCCAGCGACTCCCCAGCGACTCCGCACACCCGTAAGAACCGCTGCTGCTCCTGACACGCCGCTCTCGTCGTCGGGCCGGCTTTCCACGCCCTGATCCGCCCATGGCCGATGGCCGAATGGGCGCAGGATCCATCCCACGACCTGAAACGGGAGAACCACGACGTGGCCACCTTCCTCTACCGGCTCGGGCGCGGTGCCTTCAGGCGCCGCGGCCTCGTCGCCCTCATATGGGTGGCGCTGCTGGTCGCCGCCGGCTTCGGCGCCGCGACGGCCGGCGCGCCCACCTCCGGCTCGTTCTCGATCCCCGGCACCGAGGCCCAGAAGGCCTTCGACCTGCTGGACAAGAAGTTCCCGGGCATGTCCGCCGACGGCGCGACCGCCCGTATCGTCGTCAAGGCCCCGGCCGGCGCCAAGGTCACCGACCAGGGCCCCAAGTCCGAGGTCCAGAAGCTGATCTCCGGTCTGAAGGAGGGCGAGGGCGCCGCCCAGGTCGCCACCGTCGACGACCCGTACCAGATGCAGGCGGTGAGCCAGGACGGCTCCACCACCTACATCACGGTGAAGTACAAGGTCAGCGGCATGGAGCTGAAGGACGTCACGCGTGACGCCCTCAAGGACTCCGGGCACGACGCGCAGAAGGCCGGCCTCCAGGTGGAGATCGGCGGCGACGCGCTGATGGAGGCCCCCGAGACCGGCTCCGGCGAGGCCGTCGGCATCCTGATCGCCGGCATCGTCCTGGTCATCACCTTCGGCTCGCTGGTCGCGGCCGGGCTGCCGCTGCTGACCGCGCTGATCGGCGTCGGCATCGGCGTCTCCTCGATCACCGCGCTCGCCAACGTGCTGGACCTCGGCTCCACCACCTCCACCCTCGCGATGATGATCGGCCTCGCGGTCGGCATCGACTACGCCCTGTTCATCGTCTCCCGCTACCGCGTGGAGCTCGCCGAGGGCCGCGAGCGCGACGAGGCCGCCGGCCGCGCCGCCGGAACCGCCGGGTCCGCGGTCGTCTTCGCCGGTCTGACCGTGGTCATCGCCCTGGTGGGCCTGGCCGTCGTCAACATCCCGATGCTGACCAAGATGGGTGTCGCGGCCGCCGGAACGGTGGTCATCGCGGTGCTCGTCGCCCTGACGCTGGTCCCGGCGATCCTCGGCTTCGCGGGCAAGAAGGTGCTGCCCGCCGGCAAGAAGAGCAAGCTGTTCGGCAAGGGCCGCCCGGCCGGCGGCGAGGAGAAGCCCAACGGCGGCACCCGCTGGGCCCGCTTCGTGCTGCGCCGCCCGGTCATGGTGCTGCTGGCCGGCGTGATCGGCCTCGGCGCGATCGCGATCCCGGCGAGCAAGCTGGAGATGGGCCTGCCGGACGACGGCGCCAAGCCGGTCTCCACCAGCCAGCGCAAGGCGTACGACATGCTGTCCGAGGGCTTCGGCCCGGGCTTCAACGGTCCGCTGATGGTGGTCGTGGACGGCGACAAGGTGCTCGCCGACAAGACCGCCGACCGGATCAAGGGGCTGGAGGGCGTGGTCGCGGTGACCCCGCCGCACCAGAACGAGGCCAAGGACGCCGCGGTCATCAGCGTGATCCCGAAGGAGCGTCCGTCCTCGACCGAGACCGAGGACCTGGTCCACAAGATCCGCGAGGGCAACGGCGACGACGTGTTCGTCACCGGCGCGACCGCGATGAACATCGACTTCTCGCAGAAGATGAACGACGCGCTGCTGCCCTACCTGGCGCTCGTGGTCGGCTTGGCCTTCCTCCTGCTGATGCTGGTGTTCCGCTCGATCCTGGTTCCGCTCAAGGCGGCCCTCGGCTTCCTGCTGTCGGTCGTCGCCGCCCTCGGTGCGGTCGTCGCGGTCTTCCAGTGGGGCTGGCTCGGCTCCGTCTTCGGAGTGGAGCAGACCGGTCCGATCATGTCGATGATGCCGATCTTCATGGTGGGCGTCGTCTTCGGTCTGGCGATGGACTACGAGGTCTTCCTCGTCACCCGGATGAGGGAGGCGTACGTCCACGGCGAGCGCCCGGGGCAGGCCGTGGTGACCGGCTTCCGGTTCAGCGCCCGCGTGGTCGTGGCCGCCGCCGTCATCATGATCGCCGTCTTCTCCGGCTTCCTCGGCGCCAGCGACGCGATGGTCAAGATGATCGGCTTCGGCCTGGCCGTCGCCGTCCTGTTCGACGCCTTCGTGGTGCGCATGGCGATCGTGCCGGCGGTGCTGGCGCTGCTCGGCCACAAGGCCTGGTGGCTGCCGGCCTGGCTGGACCGGATCCTGCCGAACGTGGACGTGGAGGGCGAGAGCCTGCGCAAGCACCTCGGGGAGTCCGCCCGGGAGTCCGGGTCCCCGGAGGACCCCGACAAGGAGCGCGAGCTCGTCAACGCGTGATCGGCTGACGGCTGACGCCGCGGCTGGAACCCGGCCCCGCATCTGGAACCCCAGGTGCGGGGCCTACGCCGTACGGGTGGCCGCGGCGGCTTACGCCGTACGGGTGGCCGCGGGGCGCGCGCCGGTGCCGGGTCTCGCGCCGTCGGCGGTGGAGGCGGAGTGCGTACGGCGCAGGAAGCGGCGCAGTACGGCGCTGTCGAACTGGATGACGGCGACACCCTCGGGGGAGTGGAACTCGACGACCGCCTGGACCCGGCCGCAGGGCCAGACCCGTACGTCCCCGGTTCCGGTCGGCGCGAGCAGGCCGGCCTCCAGGAGGGCGCGGGGGAAGACCCACTCGTTGTCGGTGCCCTCGGGGGACAGCTCGGCGGGGAAGACGATCCGTACGGCCAGGGGCTCGGCGGGGGTGAACCGCAGGGCCACCGGAATGGCGCGGTAGAGGGGGTCGTCGGTGATCACGCGGGCGCTGACCCGCTCCTCGACGGCCGCGGCGGTGGCGGGTGGATTCTCGGCGGTGGCTGACATCGACCGGACTCCTCGAATCGGAACATTTGCGTCCGTTTGTCCGTCCAGCCTCGCACATTCCGGCGAAATCGCACGAAGGTATTTGTGGCGCGACTGCTCTTGCCAACCATTTGCAACTGGGCACTACTCTTGAACGGTTGCAGACCCATGTGAGGAAGAGGAAGCGGAGCCACTCCATGCACGTGCCCGACGGATTCATCGACGCACCCGTCTCGGTGGCCGCAGGAGTGGCGGCCACCGCCGCTGTCGCGGTCAGCCTGCGCGGCGCCCGCCGAGAGCTCGACGAACGCACCGCCCCGCTGGCCGGCCTCGTCGCCGCCTTCATCTTCGCCGTGCAGATGCTGAACTTCCCCGTCGCCGCCGGCACCAGCGGCCACCTCCTCGGCGGCGCCCTCGCGGCGATACTCGTCGGCCCGTACACCGGCGTGCTGTGCGTGTCCGTCGTCCTGCTGATGCAGGGCATCCTCTTCGCCGACGGCGGCCTGACCGCCCTCGGCGTCAACGTCCTGAACATGGCCGTGGTGACCGTCCTCGTCTCCTACGCCGTCTTCCGGGGCCTGCTGAAGCTCCTGCCCGCCGGCCGGCGCCCGGTCACCGTCGCCGCGTTCGCCGGCGCCCTGCTCTCCGTCCCCGGCGCCGCCTGCATGTTCACCCTCCTCTACGCCCTCGGCGGCACCACCGACGTCCCGATCGGCAAGGTGTTCACGGCCATGGCCGGCGTGCACGTGCTCATCGGCATCGGCGAGGCGCTGATCACCGCCGCGACCGTGGGCGCCGTGATCGCCGTACGGCCCGACCTGGTGCACGGCGCGCGCTCCCTGGCCACCCCGCTCAAGCTGCGCGTCGGCGGCGAGCTCGTCGACGCCCCCGCCGCGGCCCCCGTCCCGGCCGCCGCCCGCTCCACCCGCAAGCTGTGGGCGACCGGCCTGGTCACCGCCCTCGTGCTCGCCGGGTTCGTCTCCTTCTACGCCTCCACCAGCCCGGACGGCCTGGAGAAGGTCGCCGCCGACAAGGGCATCGACGCCAAGGCGCAGCAGCACGCCGCCGCCGGCTCCCCGCTCGCCGACTACAGCGTCAAGGACGTCGGCGACGCCCGCCTGTCCGGCGGCCTCGCCGGCGTCATCGGCGTCGGCGCGACCGTCGCCGTCGGCAGCGGGATCTTCTGGGCCGTGCGCCGCCGCCGCGCCCAGGACCTGACCGCCGCCGCCACCTCCCCCGCGTCGGCCGGCTGACGTGGGAGCCGGCCACGCGCACAAGCTCTACCGGCACGGGCACTCGCCCGTGCACGAGCTGCCGCCGCACTGCAAGATCGCCGCGACCGCCGCCTTCGTGATCGTCGTCGTATCGACACCGCGCGAGGCGATGTGGGCCTTCGGCCTGTACGCCGTCCTGATCGCCGCCGTCGCGGCGGCCGCCCGGATCCCCGCGGGGTTCCTGCTGCGGCGGCTGCTGATCGAGGTGCCGTTCGTCCTGTTCGCCGTGCTCATGCCCTTCGTGTCGCAGGGCGAACGGGTCGACGTCCTCGGCATGTCGCTGAGCGTCTCCGGCCTGTGGGGCGCCTGGAACGTGCTCGCCAAGGGCACCCTCGGCGTGGCCGCCTCCGTGCTCCTCGCCTCGACCACCGAACTGCGGGCGCTGCTGCTCGGCCTCCAGCGGCTGAAACTGCCACCGCTGCTCGTACAGATCGCCTCGTTCATGATCCGGTACGGGGACGTCATCACCGACGAGCTGCGCCGCATGTCCATCGCCCGGCGCTCCCGCGGCTTCGAGGCCCGCGGGATCCAGCACTGGGGGGTGCTCGCCAAGACCGCCGGCGCCCTCTTCATCCGCTCCTACGAGCGCGGCGAGCGGGTCTACCTCGCGATGGTCAGCCGCGGCTACGCCGGCTCGATGCCGGTGATCGACGACGTCACGGCCACCCGCGCCCAGTGGGCGTACGCGGCCGTGCTCCCGGTGACGGCGCTCGCCGTCTGCATGATGGGATGGACGCTGTGACCGCTCCCTCCGCTTCTCCCGCCGCCTCCGCGCCCTCGCTGGAGGTGTCCGGGGTCGCCTACGCCTACCCGGACGGGCACCAGGCCCTCTTCGGGGTCGACCTCACCGTGGGACGCGGCGAGCGCGTCGCCCTGCTCGGCCCCAACGGCGCCGGCAAGACCACCCTCGTCCTCCACCTCAACGGCATCCTCGGCGGCGGCGTCGGCTCCGTCACCGTGGCCGGGCTGCCCGTCGAGAAGCGCAACCTCGCCGAGATCCGCCGCCGCGTCGGGATCGTCTTCCAGGACCCCGACGACCAGCTGTTCATGCCGACCGTGCGCGAGGACGTGGCCTTCGGCCCGGCGGCGGCCGGACTGCGCGGCGCCGAGCTGGAGCAGCGGGTGCGCGAGGCCCTCGAACAGGTCGGCATGGCCGGCTTCGCCGACCGCCCGCCCCACCACCTGTCCTTCGGGCAGCGGCGCCGGGTGGCGGTGGCGACCGTCCTGGCGATGCGGCCGGAGATCCTCGTCCTGGACGAGCCCTCCTCCAACCTCGACCCCGCCTCGCGGCGCGAGCTGGCCGACATCCTGCGCGCGCTGGACGTCACCGTGCTGATGGTGACGCACGACCTGCCGTACGCCCTGGAGCTCTGCCCGCGCTCGGTGATCCTCAGCGAGGGGGTCATCGCCGCCGACGGAAGCACCCGGGACCTGCTGTGCGACGAGGAGCTGATGGGCGCGCACCGGTTGGAGCTGCCCTTCGGCTTCGACCCGCGCACGGTGGCCGCGGCATAAGCGCGGGCCTGCGGTTGTTGGGGTGCTCGTGAACATCCAGGGTGTGGTGACGGAGGGCTTCGAGCCCGTACGAGAGGCCTTCGCGCGCAACTTCGAGGTGCTCGGGGACCGGGGCGCGGCCGTGGCCGTGTACCGGGACGGCCGCAAGGTCGTCGACCTGTGGGGCGGCACGAAGGACGCGAACGGAACCGAGCCCTGGGCGGAGGACACCGCGACGATCGTCCGGTCCGCGACCAAGGGCGTCGCCGCGGCCGTACCGCTGCTGCTGCACCAGCGCGGACTGCTGGACCTGGACGCGCCGGTGGGCGCGTACTGGCCGGAGTTCAAGGCGGGCGGCAAGGAGCGGACCCTGGTCCGCCACCTGCTCGCGCACCAGGCCGGCGTTCCCGCCCTGGACCGAGGGCTGACGACGGCGGAGGCCGCGGACGGGGTGTCCGGGGCGCGGGCAGTCGCGGCGCAGCGGGCGTTCTGGGAGCCGGGCAGTGCGCACGGCTACCACGCGCAGACCTTCAGCTGGCTGGTGTCCGAGCTGGTGCTGCGGGCCACGGGGCGCACCGTCGGCGGGATCCTGGCCGAGGAGATGGCCGAGCCGCTGGGGCTGGACTTCTGGATCGGGCTGCCGGAGGGCGAGGCGCACCGGGTGGGCCGGGTGGCCCCGGTGGAGCCGCCGCCGAGTGCGGGTCTGCTGAAGACGCGGCCGAGGAGGAACGTTTCGGAGGCGTATGCCGACCCGGACTCCCTGACGCGGCGGGCCTTCGCCGCCATCGACCCGCAGCCGGACGAGAACGACCCCGTCTACCAGGCGGCGGAGCTCCCGGGCTCGTCCGGTATCGGCACGGCGCGCGCCCTGGCCCGCTTCTACGCGGCGACCATCGGGGTGGTGGAGGACGGGGCCCGGATCTTCACCCCGGCGACCACCGCGCTGGCGGGCACCGAGTTCGCGGCGGGTCCGGACCGGGTGCTGGTCGTGGGCACGCGCTTCGGCCCGGGCTACATGCTGCACGGGCCGGCGTCCCCGCTGCTGTCCCCGGCCTCCTTCGGCCACCCGGGCCGCGGCGGCTCCCTGGCGTTCGCGGACCCGGAGGCGGGCATCGGCTTCGGCTACGTCACCAACGCGCACGCCAAGTCGGTCACCGCGGACCCGCGGGCGCAGGTGCTGGTGCGTGCGCTGAAGTCCTGCCTGTAGCTCTTTGTCGCTTTGGCGCTATTGGTGGTTGTCGCTTGTCGCTTGTCGCGGCCGGCGTCAGCTCTTCTCGCGTACGTCGGCCAGTTCGGCGGCGGCGTGCGCGATGAGGTCGCGCGGGGGCATCGGGAACACGGCGTGCGGGGTGCCGGCCGCCGCCCAGACCACGTCGTGCTCCAGCAGGGAGCGGTCCGCCAGGACGCGGGTGCGGGTGCGGTGGCCGAAGGGCGGGACGCCGCCGATGGCGTAGCCGGTGGTCTCGCGGACGAGGGCCGCGTCGGCACGGGTGACTTTCGCGGCGCCGAGTTGACGCCGGACGGCGTCGACGTCGACCCGTGAGGCCCCGTCCATGAGGACCAGTACCGGGATGCCGTCCGCCGTGAAGATCAGTGACTTCACGATCTGGCTGAGCTCGCATCCGATCGCGGCGGCGGCGTCGGCGGCCGTGCGGGTGCCTTCGGGGAAGGTGCGGATGGCGAGGCCGTCGAGGCCGAGTCCGGCGAGGGCCTGCGCGAAGAGGGGGTGCGGGGTGGTGGTCGTCATGCGGGGACGCTAGCGCCGTGCGGGGTGGGGGGCGAGGCGTTTTCGCCCCGCCCCGCCCTTCGCCCGTTCCCCGGGGCTGCGCCCCCGCACCCGGCTCCGGGCGGGTGGGTCAGGAGGCGTTGAGGACCGTGGCGACGATGGGGCCCGCCGCGTCGCCGCCGTGGCCGCCGCCTTCGACCATCGCCGCCGCCGCCACGTCGCCGCTGAAGCCCGTGAACCAGCTGTCCGGGGCCGCCGCGCCGTCGACCTCCGCCGAGCCGGTCTTCGCGCCCTTGTCGGAGCCGCCGACCGGGGCCATCGCCTTGGCCGCCGTGCCGCTCGTGGCCGTCTGCCGCATCATCCTGACCAGCTGCGCCGACACCCCCGGCGCCAGCGGCCGGGAGGCCGTGGCCAGGGTGCGTCCGTCCAGGGAGGCCTTGACCAGCACCGGCTGGCGGAACACCCCGGTGCGGGCGGTCGCCGTGATGGAGGCCATGTTCAGCGGGTTCATCTGGATGGCGCCCTGGCCGATGTACTCGGCCGCGGCCGCGGAGCCGGAGGTCACCGGAACGGTGCCGTCCTGCGAGGGGATGCCCGTCTTCCAGTCCAGCCCGATGCCGAAGGCCTCCTTGGCCACCCTCGGCAGCGCCCCGTTGTCCTTCACGTCGTCGATCAGGCTGATGAAGGCGGTGTTGCAGGACTTGGCGAAGCTGGTCGAGAAGGGCTGGCCCGACAGGGAGAAACCGTCGAGGTTGCGGAACACCTTGCCGTCCCAGCTGGCGCTCGCCGGGCACGCCGCCGGCCGGTCGGCCGCCACCAGGCCCTTCTCCAGCAGCATCGCCGCCGTCACGATCTTCATCGTCGAACCGGGCGCCCGCCGGCCCTGCATGGCCGCGTTGAAGCCGTCCCGGCGGTGGTTGGCCACCGCCAGGATGTCGCCGGTGCTCGGCTGGACCGCGACGACCGAGGCCTCCGCGTGCCGCTCCACCGCCTTCTCCGCCGCGGCCTGCACGTTGGCGTCCAGGACGGTCTGCAGCTGTCCCGGCGTGCCCTCGACCAGCGTCGCCAGGGTCCGCTTGGGCGCGTCGGCGGTGGCCGGTTCGATCCACACCTCGACGCCCGGGGTGCCGCCCGCCTTCTCCCCGTACGTCTTGCGCAGCGCGTCCAGGACCGGCCGCAGCGACGGGTACTGCTCGGCCGTCAGCTCCTTGCCGTGCCGGTCGACCGCCTTCACCGGCGGGCTGGCCGGGGTGCCCGCGCGCAGCCGCTCGTCCTTCTGGAGCTGCGGGTGGATCACCGAGGGCTGCCAGTCGACGACCGGCTTGCCGCTGGTGGAGCCGCGGACGACGGTCAGCTGGGACTCGTAGGCGAAGGGCTTGGCCGTGCCCTCGTGGGTGATCTCGGCCTCGACCTTGAAGGGCACGGTGGTGCCGTTCGGGGTGCCGGGCGTGATGACCGCCTTGGAGACGAGCGCCTTGGAGCGGAAATCGGCCACCGCGGGCTGTGCGGCCTGCGGGTTGTTCGTCAGGTCGGCCGCCGCGCCCGCGTTGCCGGCCGCCCACGCGGCCAGGAAGTCCTTGGCGACCCGGGCCGCCTCCTGGTCGGTGACCGGCCCGCTCGCCCGCTGCGCGGTCACCGCGCCGTTGCCCGCCGCCCCGTTCTTGTCCGTGCCGGTGCTGCCGCCGCCGCTGTCACCCACCAGGGTGACCACCCCGTACGCCGCACCGCCGGCCATCGCCAGGAACACCCCGCCGACGATGGCACCCTTCGCCGCCCCGTTCACCGCGTCCCCTCCCCAGGAGCCCCCGTTCTCTGAACGCGTTCAAAGAACCTTGGTGTGGACCTTACGCCACCCCGCAGGTCGCTCTTCGTGTTTGTTACCGGACCGGAACAACGATGGCCGAAAAGGGAGGGTGAAAGGCCGGAGGGCCCTCCCGGCGTACGGGAAGGCCCTCCGGCCTGGTCCGCAACCTGCCCGTTGCGTGCTGGGTGAACAGGGGTGCAACGGGCCCGTTCCTGTCACCCGGCGCCCGCGCTCAACCACCGATTGCGGTATCCGGCCGATGTCTTGTCACACCCACGTGTCCAGCCACATCCGACCGCGCCAGGAATCCATGGGCAGGGTCTGGCCGGTGTAGACCGGCCAGAAATAGATGAAGTTCCAGACGATCAGGAGCACCAGCACACCCGCCCCGATCGCCCCCAGGGCCCGCCGGCGCTCCGTCGAGCCCGACGGCCCCAGCAGGGCGCCGATCATCATCGCCACCGCCAGGCACAGGTACGGGACGAACACCACCGCGTAGAAGTAGAAGATGGTCCGCTCCTGGTAGTTGAACCAGGGCAGCAGGCCGGCGCCCAGCGCGCACGCGATCGCGCCCGCCCGCCAGTCGCGCCGGAACAACCACCGCCACAGCACGTACGCCAGCGCGAAGCAGCCCGTCCACCACAGCAGCGGCGTGCCCAGGGCCAGCACCTCGCGGGCGCACTTGCCCGCCTCGGTCGCCGGGCAGCCGTCGGTGCCGGGCGAGGGGGACTCGTAGAAGTAGGAGACGGGCCGGCCCAGGATCAGCCAGCTCCACGGGTTGGACTCGTAGGTGTGGCCCGAGGTCAGGCCCACGTGGAACTTGTAGACCTCGGTCTCGTAGTGCCACAGGCTGCGCAGCCACTCCGGCAGGAACGACAGCGAGCTGTGCTGGTCGTACTTGGCCGCCCAGTCGCGGAAGTAGCCGCCCTTGCCGTCGTCCGGGCTCAGGATCCAGCCCAGCCAGGAGGCCAGGTACACGGCGATCGCCACCGGCACCGTCGACAGGAAGCCGGGCAGCGCGTCGCGGCGCAGCATCGCCGCGTACGGGGCGCCCGCGCCGGCGGTGCGGCGCGCGGCCGCGTCCCACAGCACGGTGAGGACCCCGAAGAAGGCCAGCACCACCAGGCCGTTCCACTTGGTGCCGAAGGCCAGGCCCAGGCAGACGCCGGCCAGCAGCCGGTACGGGCGCCAGCCCAGCCGCAGCGTCTCGGCGATGCCCGCGTCCGGGCGGGCGCGGCCCTCCTCGTCGACCGGCAGCGCCGCCGCGAGCCGGGCCCGCGCCCGGTCGCGGTCGACGACCAGCGCCCCGAAGGCGGCCAGGACGAAGAACATCAGCACCAGGTCGAGCAGCGCGGTGCGGCTCATCACCAGGTGCAGGCCGTCCACCGCGAGCAGCGCGCCCGCCAGACAGCCGAGGAAGGTGGAGCGGAACAGGCGCCGGCCGATGCGGCAGAGCATCAGGACGGACAGGGTGCCGAGCACCGCCGTCATGAACCGCCAGCCGAACGGGTCGAAGTCGAACATCCACTCGCCGAGCCCGATCACCCATTTGCCGACGGGCGGGTGCACGACGTAGCCGGGGTCGGCCGGCAGCGGGACCGCGTCGGGATTCGCGAGGATCGACTTGTCGACATCCTTGGGCCAGCTGGCCTCGTAGCCCTGCCGGATGGTGGCCCAGGCGTCCTTGGCGTAGTACGTCTCGTCGAATATCACCGCCTTCGGGCTGCCCAGGTGCGTGAACCGCAGCACCCCCGCGACGAGAGTCACCAGCAGCGGCCCCACCCACGCCATGACCCGCTGCCAGGTCTGCCGGCTCGCCTCCGGGATGCCGAGCGCCGCCCACAGCTGGGCGGACGGCCGGGTGTACGGGGGTACGAGGCGGGTACGGACATCGGCCGCCGGCGCGGCGGGCAGGTAGCCGAACCCCCGCAGGCGGCGCAGCCATACGGGCGGCTCGTGCTCGGAGCCGCGTCCGCCCGGCGGGACGGGCGGGGCCCCCGCGGGGCTGGGCGGCGGCGTCGCGGTACTGGTCACCGGGTCATCGTAGGGAACGCCCCTGTGCGAGCCCCAGTCCCCACGACCCCCAATGAGAGGATGAGGCGGTGACAGCAGACCAGCCCCACGCCGCCCGATCCTCCTCCTCTCCCGGCGTACTCGTCCTCGCCGGGACCCCGATCGGCGACCTCGCCGACGCTCCGCCCCGGCTCGCCGCCGAGCTGGAACGGGCCGACGTGATCGCCGCCGAGGACACCCGGCGGCTGCGCCGGCTCACCCAGGGGCTCGGCGTGCACACCACCGGGCGGGTGCTGTCGTACTTCGAGGGCAACGAGTCCGCCCGCACCCCCGAGCTGGTCGAGGCCCTGGAGACCGGCAAGCGGGTGCTGCTGGTGACCGACGCCGGCATGCCCTCGGTGTCCGACCCCGGCTACCGGCTGGTCGCCGCCGCCGTGGAGAAGGACCTCAAGGTCACGGCCGTGCCCGGGCCCTCCGCCGTCCTCACCGCGCTCGCGCTCTCCGGGCTCCCCGTGGACCGGTTCTGCTTCGAGGGGTTCCTGCCGCGCAAGGCGGGCGAGCGCCTCGGCCGGCTGCGCGAGGTCGCGGGGGAGCGGCGCACGCTCGTCTACTTCGAGGCCCCGCACCGGCTCGACGACACCCTGGCGGCCATGGCCGAGGTGTTCGGCGCCGACCGGCGGGCCGCCGTGTGCCGGGAGCTCACCAAGACCTACGAGGAGGTCAAGCGCGGCGGGCTCGGCGCGCTCGCGGCGTGGGCCGCCGAGGGGGTGCGCGGCGAGATCACGGTCGTCGTCGAGGGCGCCCCGGCCGCCGGGCCCGCGGACCTGGACGACGAGGAGCTGGTGCGCAGGGTGCGGGTGCGCGAGGAGGCGGGCGAGCGGCGCAAGGAGGCCATCGCGGCGGTCGCGGCCGAGGCCGGGGTACCCAAGCGGGACGTCTTCGACGCCGTGGTGGCGGCAAAGAATGCGGCACAAAAGATGCCGTAGGTCGGTAAAGAGCTAACCTGAAAAGCAAAGCTCAGACCGCGCACCGGCCGCTTTGAGACATGACTGGCCCAAAGACCGTCCAACACTGGACAGGGCCTGATGCGCTCCCGCCCGAAGAGGCGTCCACTGGCAATGGCACCAGTGGAACAAGAGGAGCTGGCATGAGTGAGATCGCAGACACCCCGGTACCCGTCCCCGCCGCAGGTCCTGCCGCCGTTTCCACCCCCGACGTGCAGACCGTGTACGAGGCCTACTCCTTCGCGTGCATGAAGTGCGGCTACGGCTGGGAGCAGGCCTACGCGATCGAGCACCACACCGACGGCAGGGGCCAGCCGTTCATCATGTACAAGGTGAACGAGGAGCGGGTGCCCTCTCCTCTGTCGAACCCGACCTGCCTGAACTGCGGCGGACACGTCGTACGGATCATGCGGGCCGGGCAGGTCTCCCAGGTGAACGCCACCATCGACCGGCTCTACCACCACCGCATCGCCCCCGGGATCGCCGGACCCGTACCGGCCGGCGAGAACCCCCCGCGCCCGCCGAGGCAGCGCAGGCCCGCCCCCTCGCACGACGCCCCGGGACCCGTCGCGATCAACGAGCCCGGGCGGCGCCGCGGCCTGCTGTCCCGCCTGCTGGGGCGGCTGCGCCGGTCATAAGATCGGCCCATGAGCCCTAGCCCTTCCTCCGCCGCCTCCAAGGACGCGCCGCCGCCGCTGCCCGAACCCCTCCGGGTGGCGGTGGCCGATTCCCACACCCACCTCGACATGCAGTCGGGGACGGTCGAGGAGGGTCTGGCGAAGGCCGCGTCGGTGGGCGTGACCACCGTCGTCCAGGTGGGCTGCGACGTGAAGGGCTCGCGCTGGGCCGCCGAGACGGCGGCGGCCCACGCCAACGTCCACGCGGCGGTGGCGCTGCACCCGAACGAGGCCCCCCGCATCGTCCACGGGGACCCCGACGGCTGGTCGCGCCAGGGCGCCCGGGCCGGCGGCGGCCAGGGCGCCCTGGACGAGGCCCTCGCCGAGATCGAGGCGCTGGCCGCCCTCGACCACGTCAAGGCCGTCGGCGAGACCGGGCTGGACTACTTCCGCACCGGGCCCGAGGGGATGGCCGCGCAGGAGCGTTCCTTCCGGGCGCACATCGAGATCGCCAAGCGGCAGGGCAAGGCGCTGGTCATCCACGACCGCGACGCCCACGCCGATGTGCTGCGCGTGCTGCGGGAGGAGGGCGCGCCCGAGCGGACGGTCTTCCACTGCTACTCCGGGGACGCGGAGATGGCCCGGGAGTGTGCGGCCGCGGGGTACTACATGTCCTTCGCGGGGACCGTCACCTTCAAGAACGCGGCGCCGCTGCGCGAGGCCCTTGCGGTGGCCCCGCTGGAACTGGTGCTGGTGGAGACGGACGCCCCGTACCTCACGCCGGCGCCTTACCGGGGGCGGCCGAACGCGCCGTACCTCATTCCGCTGACGGTGCGGGCGATGGCGGCGGTGCGCGGCATCGACGAGGACGCCATGGCCACCGCCCTCGCGGCGAACACGGCCCGCGCCTTCGACTACTGAGCCGGGGCCTGCGGTGGGCTGCCGCGTTTGGGTGACCGCCCGGGCGGTCGTCCGTCCTGCGTGTGACCGCCCGGCCGCGTGAGCCTGCGCGGGTGGCGGCCCGGGGCGGCTGTCCCTCCCGCGGGTGACTGCCTGGGTGTGTCCCCGTGCGGGTGACGGCCCTCGCGGTCGACCCCTGCGCGTGACCGCCTTGCGCGTGGCCGCCTTGCGCGTGACCGCCTTGCGCGTGACCGCGCCGCGTGGGTCGTCTCGCCGCGCAATCAATCGCGCGGCATTGCCGACATGCGGATATAAGGACATGCCGCCATGGCGATGTGCCGACATTTCGGTACGCCGATGGCGACACCTTCGGTACATCCGTTCGTTCGACACGCTGGGTAGTCGAACGGCTTTGGTGCGTGACGGCCGCTCCCGCTAGGGTGCCGTGCCCGAACCAGCCGGGGCCGGACCAGTGGAGCGAGCGACGTGAGCGATACGCAGGGCAGTCACCGCCGTGTCTCCTGGCCGGAGACCGCGCCGGACGCCGCCGGCCCGGGCGAAGGCCCGGGCCCGGAGCCCGAGCCTGCCGTCCCCGCCCCCCGCAGCGAGGGCCGGCGGGCCGGCCGCCGCCGGTGGACCGGCGGG